>DAOOON010000006.1:5546-17727 GCA_035387745.1 archaeon | reverse complement strand
CTTAGAGAACATGGAATACTTAAGTCTCCAGAGAAGATAACTTCCCCAAGAGATGCATTTGAGTATCTTTTACCAAAGTTTCTTGATTGTAAAGAAGAAAAGTTGATTGCTGTTTTTATTTCTCCAAGAAACGAAGTTATCTCTTGTAAGATTTTAACTACTGGAACAAGCAACCAAACATTGATTTCTTCAAAAGATATTGTGCTTTGGGCCATTAGAGAAGAAGCATCAGGAATTATTGTTGCACACAACCACCCAACAGGAATCTGCGAACCATCAACTGATGACAAGATATCAACTGAACAGCTGGGAAAGGCTGCAAAATTAATGGATGTATCTTTGATTGATCATCTAATCATTACAGAAAACGGATACTTTAGTTTTAAGGAAAGCGGGCTATTATAAATTAATATTCATAAATTGAATCAATAAGATTGCTAATAGCCCTAGAATAAAAAAGAAAAGTGCAATATTAAATAATTGTGAATACTTCATAATCTTCTGATTTTTAAATATAAGTAAAATTAAATAGAACACAATAAAACTAAACATTATTGCCAAAAAAACATCTATTATTATATCGTTGCCAAATGCATAAATACCAAATAATAAATATAACACTATTAATATGTGAGTTAAAATATTTACCATCTTTGAAAATACCTTAACTAATTTAGATTTAAAACAATAAAGTAATAAAATTACACTTGGGACAAATAAAAAAAAACTACTACCAAAATCTCCACCTTTACCTAAATAACAGAAAATGGTATTTACAAAAGATGAAACTACCAAAATTATAGACAATATTAAAAGAACTATCTGCGCGTTATTTGATTCTACAAATCTAAAGAAATATTTTTTAGTTTCTTTATTATCTGTGGATTTTACTTTTTTCTTTTGTATTTTTGTTTTCTCTTTTTTTGCCATTTTCTTTGCCTCTTTAGTGTAAATAAAATAAAATATATAGCTTATAAATATTAATAAACCTTTGGTTTAAATAATTAATACTTAAATCTTCTTTCGTATTTCTTGTGACAGAACCATTCAATAATTATAGAAATTACTTCTATTTGTTGGCCGCGAATAGTGTAAGTCAATCTCCAGCCATTTGATAAATCATATTTATATAATATTTTAATATCATATTTTGTAATGTATTCCTTAGACCAAAGCTTTGATGGAACTCTTATACCGCAATATGGATTTTCTTGAATCTTTGTAATTGCTTTTTTTAAATTAGAATATAGTTCTTTATCTTCAAATCTTGTACTTTCTTTTAATTCATAATATAGTTTTTCAATTGTTGGATCTATAAAATACGGTTCCGGTTCCTTAAGGACTTTACCTCTAGTTTTTGCCTTTTTACTCTTGCAATCTCTTCTGGGCCCCATATCCAAATCACATGTTTTTTATCTATTGCTATTTTATGAATGCTTTCAAGATAATCAAGTGCAGTAATATATGTTTGCCACATTACTTTCTTTGGAAGTTTTTTCCAAATCTGTCTTACTGTAAAATCTCCTTTAGCATCTTCAATTATTTTTTCAATCATCATTAATGTATCTAATCTAGGATACCTTACAATTTTTGTTTTACTTTGCATATCAATAATCACGTTTTGATTTGTATATTAATTGATATACAAAATATTTTTATATATTTGTAATTATCTTGTGTTTTTCAAGGTATATAAAACGCGCTGCTTGATTTTTTTGTGAATTTAAAGAAATAGTGGTATTATTTACTTGTTTTTCAAATAATTTTTTAAAAACTCTTTTTGAAATTTATCAAAGACGCCTTTTTCTATTGCCTTTCTTGCATCTTCCATCAAGCGATGAATAAACCTTACATTGTGCTCTGAAAGAAGAATCTTTGCTGCTGGCTCATCAAGCCTGTAGAGATGATGAAGATAAGAGATGGTGTGGTGCTTACATGCATAACAATCGCAGTCCTTTTCTATTGGTTTAAACAGATGAGAATTATAGCTTTTGCCAATCTTTAATATCCCGTTTCTTGTAAAAATCATGCCGTGTCTTGCCATCTTTGTTGGATAAATGGAATCAAAGCAGTCTACACCTTTACCAATTGAAATAATCATGTCTTCTGGAGATCCGACACCCATTAGATATTTGATTTTGTCTTTGTCAAGATACTCTAAAGAATAATCAATTGCTTGAAACATTCTTTCTTTACTTTCGCCAATTGCTAAACCACCAATTGCAAGACCATCAAAACCCATGTCATTGATTGCTAAAGCACATTCTTTTCTTAGGTCCTTGTATGTTCCGCCTTGAACTATACCAAACACTTTTTGGTTTTTATTCTTGTGGCTGTCAAGGCAACGTCTCGCCCAGGCAATTGTTCGCGTTGTTGCTTCAGAAAATTCTTTCTTTGTGTGGTCAGGGCCAAGAACGTGATCAAGAACCATAGCAATATCTGAACTTAAAGTATTTTGAATATTCATTAAACTTTCTGGAGAAACAAAATGTGGTTCTCCTGAGAAAGGTGATCTAAACTTTACGCCTTTGTCATTTAAAGAAATAAGAAACTGTGGATCAAGTAATTGAAAGCCACCAGAGTCTGTAAAGATTGGTTTTTGCCAGTTGATAAAGTTATGATAGCCGCCTGCTTTCTTTATAGTTTCAAGACCTGGCTTAAGATATAGAAGATAAGCATTAGAGATAAAACACTGAGTATTTAAATTTTCTAAAGAATTAAAAGTTAGAAACTTGCCTGCGCCTTTAGTTACTACTGGCATATAGAAAGGAGTCTTAATCTTTCCATGACTGGTCTTAAACTCGCCACAACGAGCACCAGCAGATTCGTTTGTTATTTTATACATGTTTTAGGTTTCCTTTAAAATTTGTCCCAGATTTAGTGCGTTTATAAAAGCAAAGAACCAAAAATTAAAACGCATAAAACTCCAAGAAGGATATATACACCAAACCTTGGAAGGTTATCAAAGATTGGAAGAGCTTTTAATCTTAATAATTTTGCTCTTTTTATGTCTTCTTTTTCAAGAACTGTTCTTTTGCCTAATTTTAATTTTGTAATTAGCTCTTTTGTTGCAAACTCGCTAGCAAAGACATCTCCTTCTTCTAGCTTTGCTACTGGTTTTTGTTTTAAGTAAATGTACTTTTTTACCTCATCTTCAAAAATAATTATTATACTACCAAAAAACATTGGTGGAATTGTTATATAAATAATCTTTGGCATATCGCCTGTGCTTGTTGCAAAAATAACAAATGCTAGAAACACAAAAAATAAAATTGCGGACTTAAAAATCTTAGATTTCTTTTTTTTCAAAAGCACTTTGTTTATCTTTATTTTTTTATTAAGCTTAAAAGCATAAGAAATTGAAACAAACATTACTGAAAGTAAAGAAGAAAGAATAATTACCCAAAAGATAAGTAACTGATTATTAAGATATGGAAGAATCATATGTATTCCAATAAACAACTTTATGTCCCCACCACCAATCTTTCCGAAATAATACGCAAAGTATCCAAAAAGATAGATTCCTGCAGAAATTAGAACAATTGGTATAAGGCTTTTAAAAGAATAAGTAAATATATTAATAATTAAACCAATTGCAATAAGCGGAATACTTATCCAATCATAGATATATCCTGTCTTATAATCAAAATATGCTGCAAGAGCCACTGCCAGTAACAACAGAATTATTCTAATAACAAAAATAGTCTCAAACATTTATTTTTCACTTTAATCTTAATTTCTTTTTCTTCATGCCTTTGATATTTGCAAACTGGTTCATGTTTATCTTTGACATATCAATACTTTCTGGGTCTTGCCCTTCAAACTGCTTTGCCATGCCTTCCATCTTCTTAGCATCCATTCCTTTAAACATTTTTTTCATTTTCTTGATATGTGAAGATAATTCTTTAATGTCTTCAATCTTTGTTCCTGAACCTTTAGCAATTCTATCCATTCTTGAATGTGTTAAAAAATCAGGACCATTTGCTAATTCTTCTTTAGTTAAAGAATTAAGTATTGCCCTGTACTTTGCCATCTTCTTTTCTCCAAGCTCTTTTTGCTCGTTTGAGATTTTATTTCCAACACCCAAGAAACCCATGACCTTGCTAAAAGGCCCAAGTTTTTTAGAAAATTCAAGTTGTTGCTTAAAGACACCAAAAGTAACATTTCCTTTCATGATATCTTCTGGATTTATGTCCTTTAATTTTTCCATTTCTTCTTCTTTTGTAACTTCAGCAATCTTTTCCATTAAGCTTTCAAGGTCTCCAAAGCCTAAAACCCTAGAAAGATATCTATTAGAATCAAAGATTTCAAAATCATCAGCTTTTTCTCCTGTTCCTATAAAGTACACTGGAGACTTTGTGATATAACAGGCAGTTAATGCTCCTCCACCTTTTGCTGAACCATCTAGCTTTGTTATTATTACTCCATTAACCCCTATAGCATTATTAAAAGCAGTAGCTTGGTCTTTAACTGCTTGGCCAATGTCTGCAGAAATTACAAGTAAGGAAAACTTAGGATTAAAAACGTCGTCAATTTCTTTAATCTCTTTTACTAACTCGTCATCTAATGCACTTCTTCCTGCTGAGTCTACAATTATTAGATTACAACCGTTTTTCTTGTGATAATCAAGACCTTCTTTTGTAACCTTTTGTGCAGACTTTTCTTTAGGGTTACCATAGAAAGCAACTTCGACCATATCGCTTAATTGCTTTAATTGCTCATAAGCTGCCGGTCTATAAGTATCTGCACAGATAAGTCCAACCTTTAATCCTCTTTTCTTATAGAACTTAGAAAGCTTTGCTGCAGTTGTGGTCTTTCCTGAACCAAACAAACCACACAATAGAATGGTTTCTGGGTTTTCTGGAAGTGGAGTTTTTACTTCTCCGCCCATATACTTTAGAAGAGTTTCATAACACAATCTTACAATATGTTCTTTTCTTGTAATTCCTGATGGAATTTCCTCAAAAGCTTTTTCTTCTATTTCTTTTGAGATATTTAGAACTAGTTGTATGTTTACGTCTGAAGAAATAAGAGCTCTTTGAATCTCTTTAATTACTTCCTTAATAAGTTCTTTATCGACATGCATTGAATTTTTAATTTTATCCAGCGCATCTCTTAGTTTATCTCCAAAACCCATAGTTAATCAATTAAAATATATTTTAGTATATAATTAAAGAAACAAATAGAATATAAATATTAAGGAAAAAGAAATTACTTAAGCATGATTGCTTTAATTATTCCGCCGCGTTCTTGAAAAACTGTTCCTTGAATTTTTGAACGACTGGGAGATAAAAAGATAGTATTTACTATTTCTGATTTTTCTTCTGTAGTTGTATCAATAGAAGAATTATTAGAAACTATAACTAAACTTATAGCTGAAATAACTATCAAATAAATTGAAAGTATTAAAATTAATTTTTTATTCATATTTTCTCGTATTTTATTATATATCTTATGGTTATTACTGTATTTAAGGATATCTAAATCACAACTCTATCAATTATGAATTGCGGAGAGAAAGCCTCTAGATCCTCATAGGTCTGGCCTGTCCCAACATAGAAGATTGGTTTTTTTAGTTCATTTAGAATAGAAATTGCTACGCCGCCTTTAGGATCGGTATCAAGCTTTGTTAGAATTACGCCATCAACTCCAATCTCTTTTTCAAAGCCACTTACTTGATCAACAATTGCTTGGCCTGCCTGTGCTTCTCCAATGTAGATTGTAAGGTTTGGGTTTACTACTTTTTTGATTTTCTTTAACTCTTGCATCAAGTTGATATTGTTTTCTTGTCTTCCTGCTGTGTCAATAAAAACATAATCAATCTTTCCGGCTTTTGCAGAAGTAACTGCATCAAAAGCAACAGCTGCAGGATCTGAACCATAGTTTTGCTTAACAATTTTTACGCCAATTGCGCTTGCGTGCTTTTCAAGTTGATCAATACTTCCTGCTCTAAAGGTGTCGCCTGATGCCAGCACTACTGATTTACCTTCTTGTTTGTAGTGATAAGCAAACTTAGAAATTGTGGTTGTCTTTCCTGCGCCATTTGGGCCAATAAACATTATTACAAACGGACTATCTGGTTTTTTTGTTTGGTCAATATAATTATTAATATCACAATCAATGTCAAGCTGTGTTTTTAGAGACTCTCTTATATGTTCTTTTATGTCCTCAAGTGGATTCTCTTTTGAAAAGCTTGCAGCAACTAGTTTTTCTTTTAGATCTTTACAAATGTTTTCTGCAGAAACAATAGAAACATCTGCTTCAAGAAGTGAGAGCTCAAATTCTTGTAAGAATTCAGAAATTTCTTTTTCTGATAATTTAACTTTGCTTGAGAATATACTTTTAATAGAAGTTACAAAAGACTTTTTTATTTCTGTGGTTTTCTTAACGGTTAAGTCCGCTGTTGTTTGAGGGACTGATCTAGAATCTTCTGTTGGTATTGGTCTTTGTTCAACTTTTGGAAATGGCCTTTCAATTACTGGTTTAATCGGTTCAACTGGTGTTGGTCGAATTTCTGCTCTTGGAGTTGGAATTGGACGCTCATCAATTGTTTTTGGTAAGCGCGGTTCTTCAATTGGTACTTGAGGCTTTGGCTTAGGTTTAAAGATTTCAAAAATAGAATGGTGTTCTTTTGGTTTTGGTTCTTCTAGAATTGACTGTTCGATTTCTGGTTGTTCGATAATAGGCTTTGGGACTTCTACTTTTGGGTGTCCAAGAATTAGTGCGTCTTCTTCTAGAGGCTCATCTAAAGTTTTCTCTAACTCTTCTGCTTCTTCGGTTAATTCTTTAATAGATTTAGATTCTGCAACTTCTTTAGCGATTGTCTGTATTTCTTGAGAAATTGTTTCTTCTTGTTTAGTTTCAACAACCGGCTCTGATTCCTGAATTGTTGCGGTTTCTTCTTCTGTTTTTTCCTTAGCAGAGCCTGTTTCGCTAGCACTAAACAAATCGCTTTGCGATTTCTTGGTGCCCTGAGAACCTTCGATTGTCATGGGCTCGCGCGCAATGGCTTCTTTAGTCTTACCAAAGATTTTATCAGTAAAGCTCTTAAATTTGTTTTTTAATAAATCAAACAACTCAAAAACACCATTTTTATTTATTCAATTGATGTGTCTGTTGATTTCTTCTTTTGCTCTTCTCTTAATTGCATCTCTCTAAAGACTTTAGATATCTGCTCAAGCATTTGTGATGTTTGATTGTATGATTTTACTAGCTTTTCTTTTGCGGAATGTAATTCTTTATTTCTCTTATCTATATCTTCAATTACTTCATCAATGCCTCTTTCTGTCATAATTTGACCCGGAAGCATAACTTTAATTGAGGATTTGTTAGAAACCTCACATTCAATTAAAACACCAGCACCAAGATTAACCAAAATCTTTTCTTCGCTTTTTAATTTCTTTATTTGCTTTAATGCAATTTCTGCTTTCTGCATTTCTTGTAATATGCCGTCAATTTGTTCAACTCTTTGAGATATGCCTTGTAATTCTTTTTCTTTGTTTTGATATAATTTGACTGTCTGGTTCTTATCAAGCTTTATTGTTTTTCTGGTTTTATTTTCTTTTATATCCTTTGCCATAATTTATCGCCTCGTTTTATTTTAAATCCACAACAAGCTCATCTATTCTTGTCATTTCAATATTACTTGTTGTTTCTCCAACTAATATCCCATTTTTATTTCCTGTGATGTCGTTTCCCACAAACACGTCTCCATAATTTGCAGTTATTGCTTTTCCGGGAACATTAAATTTTTTCTTGAAATAATTAAATTCCTTAATATCAATTCTAGGATTAATCAAAAACAAAGAATCAGATACAAAAATTGAACTTCCTGGAAGATCAAGCCCAGCAAAGTTCTTCTGTTCAATCTCAACTTTAAGGAATTTTCTTAGTTCTGAAATGGTTTCTGGAAGAAGAAGAGGGCTTGCAATTCCATAGTTGGAATTAACTGCTAAAAGATTACCAAAGGCATTATTCTCATCTTTGATTGTCTTAACCTTTAACCCTTCTTTTTCAAGGTGTTCAATCTCGTCTGAATGAATACTGTTTTTCTCAACAACTATCTTTTCATTAATTCCTGAAAGATATATTCCTAAAAGACCAGATCTGTTAATCGAAGCCTTGATTACTTTAACATCAAGAATCTCCTCAATCTTTCTTTCTTCTTTTGGAAGAACACTGTGTGGTACTAAGCAAATCTTTTCTGTACAGTAGGAATATATATTTAAAAACGGTGAATTGTAAATTGTTGATCTATCTAGTTTCATATTACTTTCAGCTTATTGACTCCGTTTTCTCTGCGGCTCTCTTTTCAGTTTTTCCGCTCATCTTTTTTACAGTCTTTGCTGTCATTTTCTTTTGAGATGTTGCATCTTTAACTGCTTTTTGTACTGCTTCTTTTAGTTTTGGCTTTTCCTTCTGTTCTGGAGCTTTTCCAAAATCTTTAAATTCTTTTGAATCTTTCAAGAAGACATAAGCCTTACCAGAATCTATCTTTAAGCTTATTGCTATCTTTCTTGGAGGGTTTTGAATACTTCTACTCCAGATTGCTTCGTTAACTTCTTTTGAAATAATTACATCCTTCTTTTCCATTCTTGTGTGTTTCTTAAGAAAGTTAAAGATTTCAGTAATTGCATTATTTGCTCTTCTGCTTCTTGGTTTGTTATCATAAACCTTGTTTAAGGGTATTATATAATTTTCACTTGGCATATATCAATCACTTCCTCTTTTTCTTTATTGGATTTCTTACAATCACTGTGTTTCTTGTCTTTCTTACTTTTCTTCTTGAGCTTTTTTCTTTCTTTCCGCTCACTCTAGCAGTCTTTTTTACAGCATCTGCTTTCTTTATTTGTAATTTTCTAAACTCGTCTCCGAATTCTGTTTGCTTCCAGTTTCTTTTCTGTCTTCTGTTCCAAATTCTTTTTCCTGCTTTTTGAATAATCCAAACAGGAGTATTTAAGTAACCTGGACCAACTTTATCTCTCTGAGCAATTAGAAATTCTTTCTTTTCTCTTGATTTTTGTTTTGCCATTATTCTTCAACCTCCTGTTTCTTCTTATTATCTTTCTTCCCTTTCTTTTCTGAACCTTCAAACACAGATTTCTCTTTTGTGTCTTTTGTAATTACTATTTCTTTTTCTTTCTTAACAATCTTGTATTTGTTATAGTCCTTTAATATTGTATCAGCCATCTTGTCTAAATACTTTTGACCAGCAGGAGTTATTATTCTTCCTTTCTTTTCTTCGGATTTACTTACAAGTCCTAATTTTTCTAAGTCTTGTAAACAAACTCTAATTATTTTACCACCTGCTTTTCTAAACTCTTCAGGCTTTACTCCTCTATTCTTTTTTCCACCATAATAGGTTCTTAGAGAATTAACTGTTGTCTTATCATTAATTGCTACTTTTCTTAGAATAGAAGCCATTCTAGCATACCACCAATCAGCATCTTGTGGAGCTCTCTCTCTGCTACAACCAGTCTTTACAAATTCTGCAAACTCTGGCATCTTTACTTTTTTGTTTGTCTTTAAGTCCTTTGCTATCTCAGTTATCATAACTTGAGCAGGGACGTCTTTTACATTAGCCAAATTATTCACCTCTAGTTTTTTAAATTTCTTTTTCTTTGTTTCCTTTTTGGAAAACTTAAGATAATATTTCGCATTTCTGCTGAATTTCTTGGCAAAACCAATGCTTTGCCAAAAAACAAGTATTATAATATATTTATAGAATAGTTTTGTTTAAATAGGTTTTGTTTTCACTTGAGTGCTATTTTCTTTATTTTATCGCACTCTAAACAATGAATCTTCAGATATCTTTGCTTTTTGTGATTTTTGTTTTCTGTTATTGTGCGTACCTTTGTGTTCTTGCTTGTTCTTATTCCATAACAAAATTTACACACTTTTCTATGAAGCTCTTTTGGGAATCTAAAATTAATCTTTTTAGAAATGTCAAAAGCCAGTCCAATATAATCTTTAATATAAGGATTGTCGGTTTTTAAATTGTTTTCAGAAATAGCAAAATCAATAAGAAAATAAACTCTTTTCTTGTATTCGTCTTTACCTTTCATAATTTTTCAAAAAAACAATAGAAGTACGCCTGCCGGGGTTCGGACCCGGGCCGAAAGCTTGGCAAGCTCCCATCCTAACCACTAGACTACAGGCGTTTTATTTTATTTATAATATAATTAACATAAAAAATGTTTATAAACTATTGTTTTTATTGTTCTTTCTTAATCATTTTAGAAACAAATAATCCGATAATCAACACTATAAAGGCACCCCCAAAAATTATCATTAAATAATTTGGTTTTGGCTTTTCAAAAACTGAATCCTCTTTTATTTTTTCAAAAATTTCTGATTTGTTTTTGTCTTCTTCTGAATGAAATGCATTTTGATCAATATTAACATCAAAAACATATGGTGTTTCTATGGTTGGTAATATCTGAGTTGTGTTAGAAGAATTATAATCTCCTGACAAAACATAACTTAAATTTCCATTATCTATTTTTTTAAAAATTTTCTGATATGTAAATTCAGAATACTTTGAAATGTTTTTATTCTCAGAAGAATCTATTCCGTCATAATCAAATGCATAGGAGATGTTCTTTTCTTTTTTTGTATAATTCAAAATTGTATTTTCAAAAAAGAACCATCCATTTTGATAATATATTACGGGTTCATATACAAAGAAAAGTTCTTGATAATCACCACGGTTATGATAGATATTTAAGTCAGTGGTTTTATCTTTATATTGTGAAATATAACTAAACTCATAAATATAAGAATTATCTAATTCTGGTAATTTAAAATAATAATCAAATTTCTTTGTCTCTAGTGGTTTAAGATAATAAACTATTTTTCGTGCTTTAGGATAAATTTGTTTAAAATCTGGAGCTAATTGACTTGCAATTAAGACCATTAAGTGATTATTTGTTTTGTTTTTTAATTGTAATTTAGCAATATGCGGACTACTCTGATATGCTTCTCTTGGCATTATAACGTCTATGTCCAAGTCATTACCTAATCCTAATTGCTCATAGGTTTTTACTTCCTGATGAGTAAAATATTGTTTTTTATCTCCAAATTTTACAGCTACATCATTTGTAGAAGTCACGCTGTCTTTTGAATCTCTGGGGTCTTTTAATTTTTCAATAACTATGTGAGTTGCATCAACACTTCCTACTTCGTTATATGTAGGGTCTACAGCAATCCAGCCATATCCCGGTATATATACATCTAACCAGGCGTGTGGGCCCCATTCTTGACTGGTGTTTGCATATCCTACAACATATTTTACCGGATAACCTTGAGCTCTTAATATTGCTGCCTCAAGGATCGCAAACTCGTCGCAAACTCCCTTTGCATTGGATAAGACTGATAAAGAATCATTAACCATAGAAACATAATCCATATCATAAGTTAAATATGTGTGAATCCAATTTGTTACATACACTAAATTCTCTAAATCATTGCTTTTCTTTAGATAGTTTGCTACTGTTCTAATCTCGCTACTATCTGATTGTATAAATTTAGTTGATTTTGTATATTCTTTAATTTCTTCAGTAATTGGTATTAGCTCTGCTCTTAAATTTTCTAAAACAAATTTATCTTCTGAAACTATTTGGCCAGAGATATAAAAAACGTATTGATTTTTAGTAATTGGCTTAATTTTGAAAAAAGCATATTTGTTTTCGCCTTCTGTTAATATTTCTCCTAATATCTTTGTGCCATCATTGTCATAATAATACGCAGAAACGTCTATTTTTTGATTATTTAAATTTTGAAAAATTGCAGTCTTATAAGTAAACTCATCACTGCTTGTATAATTTGTAAAATTAATTGGTAAAACTATATTTACATCTAAAGAAATATATTTGGTTTTCATGGCAGAAGATTCTAAAATATTATTTTGATTTTCTGAATATATAACCGCAGATATTAAGACTACGAACAAAAATATAATCGCAAGCTTTTTCATAGTTATTTCTTTTTTAATTTTACAATAAAAATAAAAGAAACAACAATTTATAATACTAATTATCTTTTATTTGTGATATGCCACTGGTGAAAATATGACTAAATTAAAAAAAATCGAAATTATTATTTTAATAATAATATTATTATATAGTATTATTGCTTTCTTCTTATATTCCCATATGCCCGAAACAATAGCAACACACTGGAA
>DAOOON010000006.1:0-5446 GCA_035387745.1 archaeon | reverse complement strand
GCAACCTCTGCACTGTTAATTACTCTTGGAATAATATTAATGAAACTAAAAAAAAGAAACCTTTTCTTTGGTATAAGAACGCCTTGGACAATAGTTGATGATGATGTTTGGATAAAAACACATAAGCTTGGCGGTTGGTTGTTTATAATTATTGGAATTACAACATTATTTGCTTTGCTTTATATCAAATATTTTACCATAATATTTTTTACAGAAATTATTTTATTACTATTTGTTACGTTTATTTATTCTTATTTGCTTTACAAAAAAAATAGAAATTAATGCAGGAGACAGGATTCGAACCTGCGAAGCACTAAGCACACGGTTCTTAGCCGTGCCCCTTTGACCACTCGGGTACTCCTGCGGAACTGGTTTCGGTCTCATTAAAAATCTCTGATTTTTTAGGATCCTAAAAAGTCTTTGACTTTTTTTGAAGTTCACACCCAACGGATTTCGCGAGTTATCCGCAATGGTGCACAATTGACGAAAAGCCTAATACAAAACTGAAAGTGGATCTGGGCGGACTCGGACCGCCGATCCTCACCTTGTAAGGGTGATATCATAACCACTAGACCACAGATCCATATAAAAAACTAGATTTTTATATATATTATAAAAAGGAAAAAATATTTAAATACATAAGGCTATAAATATAATATTATATTTACTTAAAAAAGGGGGAAAATATGAATAAAGTTAATTTAACAAAAACAGTTGGTGCATTCATTACAACTATTGCTATATTGTTACTTGTTTTTTCAATTGTGGATTTATTCAACAGAGTAGATTACATAGTAGAATATGATGCCTGTGTGAATTATTCTTACAATGATACAACATTAACAGCATGTAAATTAAATGCATCTACTGGCCTAGGATTTAAAATTAGAGAAAATCAATTAAGATTGTCCACAAATCAATACTTGATGGTTTATATTGCATCACTATTGAAAATATTGTTCTCAGTTACAATCTTTATAATTGGAATGACATTCTATACTAGTTCATCAAGAACATACATAGAAACTAAAAAAGTAGTTGCAAAAAAGAAAAGATAAATTTCTTTTCTTTTTGGATTTATTTATTTAGTTCTTGATAAGTTAGAACATGTATTTGGCTATCTTTTATACCATTAGAATTTCTAACCACAAGAATGCTTGCGCCTCTTTCTTTTGCTAGGTCTTTGATAGTATCATTAAGTTCTTGATCTACTGCTATAGCAAACAGCTTATCTGAAGAAAATTCTCTTAACTTGTGCTCAAGATCTGCTGCACTACAGCTACTTATTCTTCTAAACTTTTCATTTAGAAGTCTAGCTTCTTTCTTGTCCTTAATGTCGTCAATTATTTTACCCAGATTTTCTTTTATCTCATCTGTAATCTTTGGGAGAACAATTGCTTTTTTCTTTAGCTCTTCTTTAGGTTTTTCTTTCTTTGGTATTTCTTCTTTTTTTGTTATTTCGGTTTCTAGGTTATCAATTGGCTTAATTGGCGCTTCCATACCTTTTGTATGAGGCACATCTAACTTGACTTGTAGACCTTCAGAAACCTGTTGAATCAATTCTTCTTTTATTGATGGTTTTGTTTCTATAAAATTAGAATTAATCTTTGATTGTAATTGTTCTGTCTCTTCTTTTACCATATCATAAACTGATTTTTCTCTTCTCTCAAAGTTATTGTTTCTTTCTTGAAATGGTCTTCTATTGAAGTTGTTTCTATCTCCTCTGTCATTTCCTCTTCTATTATCTCTGTCTCTTCCATTCCCGCGATTGTCTCTGTCTCTTGATTCTCTTGAAACATCTACTCTTTCAATATCTGGTATCTCTGACAAGAGCTGAGCAAATGAATCCCCTGCGTGATTTTGATCATGCATTGGTCTATTAGTTGGTTGTTGAGTCTGTAAATACTTATTTGGTTTATTTTCAAAGAACTTTGGATTTGCAATCTTATGATCATTTGTTGTTGAAAACTTTGTTGCTTTAACAATACCCGCTTGCTTTGTAAGATTTGGATTGAATTGTTGTTGTGATTGGAATTGATTGTTACTTGAAGAAACATAATTTGATTTTATTCTTCTTCTTAATGCTTGGTTAATTTCTTTTTGTGTTAGCTCTTCAACTTCTTTACCATCTGGCGCTCTTGCAATATAATCTACTTTTATTGATTTTAATAATTGCTGTTGTTGAATATCTGCGCCGTGGTCTCCATCTAAGAAAATAGTTACTGACTTTTGTCTAGAAATTTCTTCTAAAGATCTTGGTATTCTTGCTCCGCCAGTTGCAACAACATTAGTAAAACCATATCTTAAAAGATTTAAAACATCTGCTCTGCCTTCAACAACTATTAATTCTTTACTTGAATCAATTGTTGGACCAGCTGCTAGTTTTTCTGAACCATAAGAGATTATGTCTTTTGTTTTAAAAGTATCCATTATCTCGTCCATTAACTCTTTAGTGTCTGGAATCTCATCTTGCATTAGTCTTCCTAATAGCTCAATTGCCCTTTCTTTTATTTGTTGTCTCTTTAGTCCTCTTGTGTCTTCTATTTGTTTAACCTTAAAAACAGCATCACAGGGACCAACTTTCTCTATAGTCTCAATGGATGCAGCAATGATTGCAGTTTCAACCATAGAAACACTACATGGAAGTTTAAGTACTCCTCTTACTTTATTTTGGTTCTGTGTATATTCTATTTCAATTCTGCCAATCTTACCATTCTGTTGTAGTTCTTTAATGTCTAGATTCGCTCCTAAAAGCCCTTCTGATTGTCCAAAAATAGCACCAATCACATCTGGCCTTTCAACAAGACCGTTTACTTCAAAATCAGCAACAATCATGTACTTGATTGTTTCAATATATGTTTTTCCCATTGTTAAATGTCACTCCTTTTATTGTTTTGACATTCAAAAATAGATTAGACATTAGAAAAAGAAGACACTTTTAAAGGATTTTAAGCATTTTTTTGTTTGATTTTTCGCCTTTTATTATCTCAATCTTTAACCCTTTATCTTTGAAAAACTCAAAGATTTCTTTGTTTGCTTTGCCTTTCTGTGCAATGCTTTTTATTTTTAGTTTATAAGTATTATCATCAATCTTTTGGATTTCTTGCCTGTCGCTATTGCAAATAACTTGCAATGAAAATACCTGGTTTTTTTCAAACATCTATTTCAAATACCTTATAAAAGTTAATCTTCTTAATTTCTAAATTACTAATCTTTTAATTTTTGAATATAATTATAAATTTATTGCTTAAACTTATAATATATTAATAGACAAAAAAGTATATAAAGGCTACTTTTATTATATCTATAGATGTGACAAAATAATGAAAAACAAGCAAAAAGGCTCAAATGCTGAAAGAGAATTATTATTTATGCTATTTAATAAGGGCTTTGCGGTGTCTAGGGTTGCTGGTTCTGGCTCCTCTCAGCTTCCAACTCCTGATGTTCTTGGCTTTAAGAACGGAAAGGCTCTTGCCATAGAGTGTAAGACCAAGAAAGGCGAGTATCTTAACATTAGAGACGAGCAGGTCGAGGAACTAAAGCTTTGGGAGAAGCTTAGTGGCCTAAAAGCCTATGTTGCCTGGAGACTTGGTAAAGATGCTTGGTTTTTTATAAGGGTAGACCAGCTAAACAAGACCAAAAAGGCCTATGCCATCAAAAAAGAAGAGATACAGGCTAAAGGAAAGGGATTTGATGACTTTATTAGCGATTTTTAGAGCCCTCTAGACAGGTTTAAATACTCTTTCTATCATAAATATATATTAATAATATATATTCTAATTGTGAAAAAAAATGGCATATCTTGAACTTGAAGACATAATAAATTCTCTTGACAGAGAAGCAAAAAAAGAAAAGAGTTTAAGAAATAAATGCCTTTACGACAGTGCCATAAAAGCATTAAATGAATTAAAGGTTAGAAAAATAAATAATAAATAAGTTATTTATTTTATCTTTTTTCCTTTTGCTAAAAAAGCACCACCCCATAATGATCCCCAAATTGTATTTACAATCATACTAAACAAAACCCCTCCTTTTTTTTCTGCGTTTATTTTTTTAAAAATTTCTGGATTACTTCTTTCAAGTGCTTTTCTTACTGCAATTTCGGCTTCAGGAAATGCATTTTTTAGTTCTCTTGGAGTTAATGATAATAAATATTTTGTATAATCTAATTCTCCAACTCTATCAATTATTTTTTTTCCTAAAACAACATTTTGTTTTGCAGTTGCTTCTACTTTTTCTATTTTTCTAGAAATTAAACTATCAATCTTTGCTTTCTCGCTCTTTGGAATAATGCTTGTGATTTGATTTAATCTTGTTTGATCAAAATAAACTGATTTAATTTTTTTCCCATCATAGAAGAAAATTTGTCCGAGCTTTGCTTTTTGATTATAAGAATTAACTGTTTCTCTTATCAAATTTGGATTCTTGGAATAATATTCTACCGGTCTTGATCCGACATCTGCCTTTTTTTTATCTATTTGCGCAATCGCAGTCTTAACATCAGATCTTTGTGAACTAGCTCTTAATGGTTCTATTGCATGCAATCCTAAAGCTATTGATCCCCCTAGTAAACCCACAGCTGCGGCTGTTGCGATTCTTTTTTTAATTGTTGGTTTTTCATATTTTACTTTTGGCTTTGGTGCTCCGGGCATTTCTTAATCATCTCCATTTTTAATTATTAATTTTATAAATAAATGAAAAACCGATATATATATATATCCTTCGGAGGTTTGGCTACGCGGTTGTCCAAGAATTAGTGTTATTTATATTTAAATTTCTTATTGTATTTGTTGTGATCTAATAAGTCAATTACAAATGCGATGATTTCTACTGTATTTTCTTTTTTATCAGTCAAAGAGTAAAGACACCTCCAATAATTCGCAAGCTCTAATCTAAATAGATTGTTTATTTTATATTTCTCAATGTATTCTTTTGGTATCTGTGGCTTTGGGATATTATCTCCATAGCCTGGATTGCTTTTAATTAATTCTATTTTTCTAAGAAATGAGTTGTATATTGATTTACTAATTTTATTATTTTCTTTTGTTTGTTCTAGAAAAGTTAAGGTTTCTTCAACTGGCTTAGAATAAAGCACAGTTACTTTTTTTGTCATAGTGTTCTACCGTTTCTTTCTGCATCTGCAATTGCTTTCCTTAATACTGGGCTATCGTTGTGTATCCACACAATTCCTTTAACCCCAATAAATATCTTGTTACTTTCTTGAAGATACTCTAAGATATTCTTTAGGGTGTTGTGATTAATTTGCTTTGGTAACAATCTTTTCAATTCTGAAACCTTGACAACACTATCTGGCATTTCTTGCAATGTCTTTTCAACCATCAAGATGGTATTAAGAGTTGGGGAAAACTTTTCTTTTGTTATTTTTGTTGGTTTTTTCTTATTCATATATATCATTTATTTATTAATTAATAAATAATACATATTA
>DAOOON010000005.1:14413-38686 GCA_035387745.1 archaeon | reverse complement strand
GACAGAAAAAGGCAGTGACCGGTAGATCCCCAGTCCGAATCTGGGAGGAGGGAATGCACTCGAAAGAGTTCTTTGTTAGAAGTTTGTAATGTAAGTGGTCCCGACGACATATACAGGACTGAACACAGACTAAGCAGAGCTATTTTTACTCTACAAAACAATTTAGAGGTTGTTGAAGAGAACAGAAATGCAATACTTGACTATGTTATATCTATGAAAGCTCAAGGAATTAAGTCAATTAGACTATCTAAGTCTATCTATATGCTTAGAGATATGTCTAATGTAATACAAATACCTTTTGCTATAGCCACAAAGCAAGATATTGAATATTTGATGTTTACTATTGAGCAAAGAGACTATGCTTTTTGGACTAAATCAGACTATAAGATAATTCTAAAGAGATTCTATAAGTGGCTACTTGGAGATGATGAAACTGCTCCAAAGATTGTTTCTTGGATTAAAGTTAAGGATTCTAAAAGTAATATTTTACCTGAAGAGTTATTGACCGAAGAAGAAGTTTTGAAATTAGTTGCTACTGCAAAGTTTACAAGAGACAAAGCATTTATTTACTTATTGTATGAGTCAGGAGCAAGAATTGGAGAGATGCTTACACTTAAAATTAAGCACATAACCTTTGGAGAAAAGATATCCTCTATTTTAGTTAATGGAAAAACGGGACAAAGAAGAATTCCAATAATCAAATCAGTTCCCTATCTTAAAGAATGGATAAAAGAACATCCATTTGGTGAAGACAGTGAAAGCAATGTATGGTGTAAGATGATAAGGAGAAATCAACAAGGCAGAGGACCAAAAGAAATACCAAGTTATTCTGTAGTAAGAAAGACACTTAATGAAACTTTCAAGAAAAGCAATATAGAAAAAAAATCAAATCCTCATCTTTTCAGGCACAGCAGAGCAACATACCTTGCAAACCATTTAACAGAAGCACAATTAAAACAATTCTTTGGATGGACACAAGCCAGTGATATGGCAAGTAGATATGTTCACTTAAGTGGAAGAGATTTAGATAGTGCTATATTAAATCTTGGAGGGATTGTATGATTTAGTTTGTCTTTAATAATCTATTTAATAAATTTACGATATTAATATATATTTAGTGATAAATATGGTAAATGTAAATAACCTTATAGTTAAAGGAATCTTTGGATATCCTTGTAAAGATACTTCTGACCAAAAATTTGCAGAATTATATAATGGAATTCAATTAGAATTAAAGAATTATATGGAAAAAGTGGGTTATCTTACTGATGATATTACTATGGTAGATGTTTTAGAACATAGTTATAGCAAAATCCATTCTAATCCCAAGTTATTCTCTACAGTTATACATTATAGTATGAAAAGAGTATATACTCCAGATTTGAAATATAAACTTAAATCTTTATTAAAAGTAAAAACCATATCTGATGAACAAAAACTATATTATAATTGGTTAAAAGGTATAAGAGCTGAATTGCCATATAATATTGATTTACTTTTTAAGTGGGATAGTAAAGAATCCAGGATAATAATAGAAGTCATATCAATGCCAGTAATTTATTTTCAAATTACTCAATTAAATCGTAAATCAGATATATCTAATTTCGAGTATTCTAAAATATTATTTGAGAATATTAAATTTTTAAATGAATTATCAACTATAATTTCAACTACAGTTATTTCCGAACCAAAATCATTAGAATATTATATTAATGTTCCAATTTCTAATAAATTATCAGAATATGGATATGAAAAAGTGTCTGAACTTTTAATAGAAGGCTATAGATATTTAGAAATGGGGGATAAAGAAAAGACCATACACAAATTAATTGGAGTAATAGAACATTTTTTTGAAGAGTTTTCCAAGAAAACAACAGATGAGTCTTGTGGATTACATAAACCTGAAGATAATATGAGGAAGATTCAAAAGAAAATGATAATTTCTCAAGAGATAGAAAGCACAATTGAATATTTAGTATATACCAGAATATACAAGAAACTAAAGGATAAAGACCATAAACAAGAAGAAGACATAGATTATAATGTGTTAAAATTATATTTTTCATATGTGGAATCTACAATAGAATATTTATTAGAGATACAAAAACTAAAAATGCATACTACTTCTAAGTAATATCCTACTCTTTTTTATATTTCCTCACTAATTCTATAATAGTTTTACCTTTTTTAGTTATAGCATAAAATTTAACCATCGGAGAATCTGGATTAATACAAATAATTAGTTTTCTATCCAAAAGCTCTTGTATAACTCTTGAGATATGACTAAGATATAGGTTTGTTTTCTTTTTTATTTGAGAAGGCGTTAGTTCTTCTAAAGCTAAACAATTAAGTATAATTATTCTATTAGACCCTCTTACAATAAAAGATACTAATTCTGCAATGTCTTTTTTCATAGCAATACCTATAGAATAAGATTGTTTTATTTTAAGAAATCAAGTTCAAATTAGGTTACCAAATGGTTACCTTTTTATTCTCTTTTGTTCTATAATATAGTATAATTTTAATATGGGGATGAATGAATGGCAGAATATATAGAGGATTATATTTCAGGGATAAAAGTTAAAGCAACACCAGAAGAAATAGATGCGGTACAAACATTTTCTAAACAATTGGTTGAAGATTATGGGTATCCCAAAGTAAATATCCAAACCAGACCACAATTTAGAGTGAAAATTAGACCATCAGATACAAAAAAAGAATATCCCATAGATATTGCAATTTTCCCAAATAGTAAAAAACAAGAAGATGAAATTTATATTATTGTAGAGTGTAAGAAAAAAAATAGAAAAGATGGGAAAACTCAGCTTCAAGATTATTTAAGATTCTCTAAAGCATATCTTGGAGTTTGGTTTAATGGAGACGAAAGATTATTTTTAAGAAAAATTGAAAAATCAGGTAAAATTGAATTTGAAGAAATACCCAATATTCCTCGATATGGACAAAGAATTGAAGATATAGGTAGATTTAAACGTAAAGATTTAAAGCCCACTCACAACTTAAAAGCAACATTTAAAGCAATAAGAAATCATTTATTTGCTAATACCATTGGAGCAACAAGAGATGAAGTATTGGCTCAGCAACTTATTAATTTGATTTTCTGTAAAATTTATGATGAAAGATTTACAGAACCTAATGAAATTGTCACATTTAGAGCAGGAGTGGATGAAGATACAGAAACCGTTAAAAAAAGAATTTTAGATTTATTTAATAAGGTAAAAAGAAAATATAAAGAAGTATTGGATGATAACGATACAATAACATTAGATTCTAATTCTGTTGCTTATGTAGTAGGAGAGTTACAGAATTATTGTCTTATTGAAGCAGAGAGAGATATAATTGCAGATGCTTTTGAAACATTTATTGGGCACGCATTAAAAGGAGGGCAAGGTCAATTCTTCACTCCACGTAATGTAGTAAAAATGATGGTAGATATCTTAGACCCGAATGATGAAGATTTAATCATAGACCCCGCTTGTGGAAGTGGTGGCTTTTTGATAGAATCTTTAAGACACGTTTGGAAGAAATTAGATGCTGAAGGAGAAAAGTATCATTGGAATAAAAATAATCTTCAAGAAGAAAAAATGGAAGTTGCACTTAATAGAATAAGAGGAATAGATAAGGACTATTTTTTATCGAAAGTTGCAAAAGCATATATGGCAATAATTGGAGATGGTAAAAGTGGAATATTCTGTGAAGATAGTTTAGAAAATCCAAATCATTGGAATACCACCACAAAAACAAAAGTTCATTTGGGGGATTTTAGTATTCTTTTAACTAATCCACCATTTGGAAGTAAGATTCCTGTTCGTGGAGAAGATAAATTAAAACAATATGCATTAGGTCACAAATGGAAATTAAATAATAAGTGGGAAATCGGTAAATTAAAAGATAAAGAAGCACCTCAAATACTTTTTGTGGAGAGATGTTTGCAATTACTTAAGGATGGAGGACAAATGGCGATTGTATTACCTGATGGAATATTCGGTAATGAAAGCTTAGGTTATGTGAGGCAATATATTTGTGAACACACAAAAATAAATGCTATAATTGATGTTCCATTGGAAACATTTATGCCAAATACCTCTACCAAAACAACAATTTTAATATTAGAGAAGCAACCATTAAATAAAATTCCAAAAGATTACCCCATATTTATGTCAGTTATAGAAAATTGTGGGCACGATAGAAGAGGCAAAGAAAATGAAATCGACGACATAAAGAATGTATCAGAGGAATATAAACTTTGGAAAAAAGAACCTAAAAAATATAAATCAAAAGATAGCTACTTTAATATTACATTCTCTCAAATAAAAGATTATGATTTATGGATTCCTAAATATTTATTCCCAAGATATATATATCCAATTCAAAATTTGAAATCTAAGGGGATTCCAACAATTACTCTTGGAGAACTATTTGATTTTAAAAAAGGTATCGAAATTGGCAGTGATAATTATATTGAATATATCTTTAAAAAAGAAACAGATATTCCATTTATTAGAACCTCAGATTTAGTAAATTATACAATTAATAGAACTGCTGATTTATATCTTTCTAAAGATTTATTTAATCAAATAAATTTCGAAATAAAGGAAAAAGATATATTGTTTACTAAAGATGGGAAAATAGGGATGTTTGCAATTGCTTCTACAAATACTAATTTCTTAATTTCTTCAGGAATTTTAAAATGTAGATTAAAGAAAAGTTGTATATCTTATATTAAAGAAAAATACAAACTTACAATAACTCCAGAATATATCTTTTCGGTGTTAATTACTAAAGAAATTGGACTATATCAATCTTTAAGAAGAACAGTAATAGCATCAACAATTCCTCATTTAAACTTAGAGCGTTTAAAAGACATAGAAATCCCATTATTTGACCAAAGGATTATTGATGAAAATACTAAAAAGATAAATGAAATATTGGAATTGGATAGAAGAAAAATTGATTTAGTTGAAAGTGCAAATAAATTATTTAGATATTGATTATATAATGGGTATTATAACTCAGAGTTATGAAAGTAAATTATAATGTGTTAATTTTCTATTTATATATTTTTCTATATATACTATATATATAGTAGGGGTAAATTGCCTTTAAAAATAGTTATATTTATTAACTTATTTAATAACTATATAGATTACATATGGACAAAGAAATACTTATTGATTTTATTACTGCATATTCTAAATTATTAAAAATAATTAGTAGCTTTATTAATGAAGTTTATATATTAGAATCTAATGATTCTGAAAAGCTTAAGAAAATGAGCGAAGTATTAAATGATGAAGAATTATTAATTTCACTAATAAAAAACGATTCTCCAGAACTTTCAGAGATATATAAAGATTTAATTTTCAATTTAAAGATGGCTACTATTGATAAGAACTTACTTAATTTGTCATTATCTGAGAAAAAAGATTATGCAGATAAACTTAAATTAGCATCAGAGAATTTAGTAAAAATATCTGAACAAATAAAAACATTAGATTTGAAAGCACAAACAAAATAGGGATTATATGTATATTAATAAACAAGCAAACACAAATACTTTGGGATTAATAGATGAGTGTTATATTGGGATAAATAAACAATTATATAATCCAATTACTATTATTACAAAGGTATATGCAATTAAATTTTATTTTCATTTAGTTAGTTCATTACCATTTGTAAAAAAATTGTATGTTATGAATGATAGAAATGTAATTAGATTTTGGACATTAATTGACCCAAACGATTATGATAGTAGAGATAAGATTTATGACTTAGAATTAGAATTAAGGGAAAGATTTAAAGACGAAAAAATAAAATTTGAATTTAATGTTTTTTCGGATAACTCTTATTTTATACACCAAATTTCAGAAAATGCGAAAGCACTAATTAAATAGTGATAATATTGAATAAATATGATTTTTCAGACCTTGCAAAACACAATGAACAAATTGCTAAAGATTCCGAATCTAATTGTAAGGCTTGGTCATCAATAATTTTGTTTTATTCTGCAGTCCATTGGGTAAATTTTTTTGTGCTTAATAAATTTCCTAATTTACAAAAGCCAGGAACTCATCCAGAAAGAGAAGAATTTATTTGTAAAAATGCTAATCAAATCTATAAAGCATATAGACATTTAAGAACAATAAGCGAATCATACCGATATTGCCCACCAGATTGGAAAAATGCAGATAAAGAATTTGGCAAAATAAAATCAGATTATACTTATATAAAACAATATGTAAATAGTTAATTTATTTTTATTAATAGTTTATTACACATCTTTCCAATTATTTCTAATTTTCCATTTAATTCATTAAATTCTTTGTTAGTTATATATTCTAAGTCTTTTGAAAGAATAAGAAAGCATTCACATTCTTTTATCGACCCACTAACAATAGAAAGATATCTTCCAAATTCTTTTTGACTACTTTTCCCACAACCTTCAGCAATGTTCGAAGGTATTGAGTAAGATGCTCTTCTGAGCTGGTTGGTCATTGAATGAAACTCGTGTTTTGGGAAGTGTTCTGTAATATCATAAATATCTTTAGTAAACTCTCTTCCTAACTGCCAAATTTTTAATTTTTTAAAGTCTTGCATTTTTTTCATCCTCGTTTTCTTTTTCTTCTGCTATCTGCTCTTGTATATCTTGTATAAGTTCTTTTACTTCTTTATTGACCATCTTATAGAATTTGGCTTTATTTTTATCTTCAGTTCTATCTAAATTAACTAAAGAATACCATTTGTCTATGCTGGTTTTTTTGAATCCATAAATGTCTTCACTAATCATTTGGTCTCTTTCACAGAAATTATTTTTCTTGAAATAAATGCAATTGGCTCTGGTCGGACATTGGTTGCAATACTTTAGTTCGTGCATATTCTTTTTCACCTTCTATCCTTCTTTTTATTATAAACCTTGCTTGAATAAGATTTCTTATTTCTGCAGATATCCTACTTAATTCGATATGGTCTGGTCTGTTTCTTGATTGTTCTGTTGCTCTTGATAGTCTAACCATATTGTAGTTAATCAATTGGTCTAATACTTTTAATTCATCTATCTCAGTAGTAACTAATTGATTGAACAATTCAGAATCAATAGAGCAAGAACCTCCAGGAATAAAATCAGAACATTTCTCTCTGTTAATACATAAATTACAGGGAAAAAAGTCTGTAAACTTTAAGTATAACCCATTTTTTACAGCATTCATCTTGCTTATCTCTTTACCTTCTTTTGTACTTGCCATATTAATCTCCTAAGTTCGTTTTTGAAAAATCAATACATACTATCTAATAGTTCTTTACCCTTCCTTTTGGCTTCACTCTTTACACAGTCTTCACAAATGTTTCTACCCTTTACTACTTTAGAAGTATATTTAACGTAGGTTCTTTGATTACAATTTACACAAGTATCCATAATTTCATTTTTTAATTCCCTAAATGGTTCATCTTTGAAATCAAGTGTAGGTTGTGTATCCTGTGAACCCTCTAAGGTGCAAGGATACTTCTTTAAACTCATATATTCTTGGACACTTTTTGGAGATATCAAATACATAATTCCATCATTATGTCTTTGTTTTGGGAATAATGAAGATAATTTACTCAAAACAAAACCAATATATTGATTAAATCCTTTATTATAATCTGTAGGAATTGCGACCTCTTTTAACCATTCATTCATCTCTTTTGTAGAACACCATCTTGGACTTGGCACTTTTTCATAAAGTTGCTTAAATAATAAGTATTCCCAATCTGAACTGAGGTC
The DNA here is from genome assembly GCA_035387745.1 of archaeon. Lineage (GTDB taxonomy): Archaea > Iainarchaeota > Iainarchaeia > Iainarchaeales > CSSED10-239 > JAKQTP01. The sequence goes on along the minus strand of DAOOON010000005.1, from coordinate 30,906 downwards.
TTGTAGGTCTCTATCTTTAAAAGATTCTTTTAGAAATTCAGAAACTTCTTGATAAACTGAATCATCAATAAACTTTGCAATAGATAACAATCCTTTAGTGGTATCTAATTGTCTTGAATTAAAGTCTCCAAAAGATTCGTTATTGTATATATCAATTATTTCTTGATAATTCTCCATTATCAATATATGCAAATCATCTCTTATTTCTTGCCAGATTAAATCTCTTTTATTTGGTTTTAGTTTACCCTTTTCTGTATTCGTTGGAAGTAAATTAATAGTTATACAACGACTTATGGTAATAGGGTCAAGAGAGCAAGTATTTGTTAATGCTTTAGGACAAAAACAATTATAGTTTTTTGGAACAAAAGTATCCTTATACTTTTCATTTCTTGGAATTGCCCCATCTTCATCTATACCAATCTTAAGTATTTGCAAGATATAGTGTGTTCTTTCTTCGTTCTTTAATGTTTCAAAATCATCAAGAAGTAAAGTAGGTCTATTTCCATTTATCATTCTAAATAAAACAGACTCGCTTGGAGAACTTAGATAGATACTATTTCTTGAAAGTTGTCCAATGATTTTTAGTAATTTACTTTTTCCTGAATCCTTCTGGCTTGTAAGCAGTATATACCCATATCCTGAAAATAGATTATAGATATATGTGCCCATACACCAACAAGCAACCATAGAACTTATTCTTTCATCATATAAATCCATATATTTAGTTATCTGTTCTTTTACTTTATTGTAAACTTCTTTTTTGTTCATTAATTTATTATTAGAACTAATAAATTTGGTAATGCTATCGTTGGACCAGTCGTTATTGGCAATGTTTATTGGTAAATCTTGATAGAATATACCAAAATTATTTATTTCATTAGGTCTTTTATCTGTTTTTGTGTTTAAACTACTGTAATTAGTTAAGAGTTGTCTATTAGACAAGACCATCATCTCTAATAGTTGTCCTTTATGTTCAACCATTTTACCATAATAGAATAAACCATCTTTGATTCCCATAGATAAATTAGAATACTGAGTAGGATTACTTGCTAATATTTCTTCTATTGTTGTCATTGCTGTTCCCCCCATCCATTCTATCTTTCAACATTCTTACTATTGGTCCTTTATCTTTGTAAAACAATACATAACACCTATTATTTTTAGTTAGAAGATAACATTTAGTATCTTCTATAAAAATTTCCCCATCATTGTCCAAGATTGCCTGTTCAAAATCGCTTTGTGTCTTTAATTCAAAAACAGTATTATCGTGTTTAAGTTTAGGATACGGGGTCGTATCCTTAAGTTCATATACTTTCATTCTTTCTTCACCTCTTTGATTTCAATTATTGAGTTATACTCTTTGTTATCTTTTGTATTGGATTCTATTTCAAATCTACATAACTTATTCAATAATCTAAAATTGTTATTCCATTGAAACAAGTCTAACTCTTTTCCTTCAAGAGTAGAAATCTTATATATTGAATATGGCACCCCCTTTGGATTGACTTTATTTGATATTGATAATATCGTCCCTTCTATCGATTTTCTTTCTGACATATTTCTTATTCTCCTTTTTGTTGTTTTCTGGTATTATTACATAATATTGCACTAAACGATTTTTAACTGCTTATTTAAACAGCATAGGAGTGGTTTATCGCTCCAATAAAACGCACTATTTATAAGCATTTAGGGTCGTAATTATTTAATAATAATAAAAATACTCCAGACTTTTATAGTAGTTTGGAAGCAAATAAAGGTGGAATGTATGGATGCAAAAGAAGAAATATACCCTTTTATTGAAAAAACAATAAAAGAAAAGACTTATTGTACGAAAAATGATTTATCTGATTTGATAATCTCAAAGTTTAATAGCACTAATGATATTTCAGAAGAACGTGCGAGAGATATAATTGAACGTTGGTTTAAGGCAACAGATAAGGACACATTTGATAAATTGAAAGCAACTAAATTCAAGAAAGCTTTTGATTTAGATATTCTGGTAAATGGAAATGATATGATTTATTACTATAAACGAGCATTTGATGAAAATCAAATACTTTATGCTAAAAATCTAATTAAAAAAAATAGATTTGATTTAGCGCAAAATATAATTTTGCATAGAACTTTAAATTTAAATGAATTTTATGATATATTTGATTTATTAAATCAGAAATATCCTATTGATTTTATAAAATTGGTTTTGGATACTTTAAGTGATAATATTAAAGAACAAGATTCCAAAAGTATATTTCCTGCAATTACAGAAGGAAAAAAAGAAAAACTAATAACAAAAATAGATTTATTCTATACCACAAATTATGCTCCTTTATCTATATACTTAGAAGAATGCCCAGATATTAAAGAATACAACAAAATAGATGAGCAAGTAAATAAATTGCGTGGAGAATGTAGTAATACATTTTATTATGACACCTCCAAAAACACACCTTCTCAAAATAAGCTACTCAAATTAGAAGAAGAAAGAGCAAAATTATCTACTAAAATATATGAATATAATAAAGAAATAGAACTTAAAAAAAGTATAAGGGGGAAATTAATCGAAATAATTGCTTTACTTAAAGACAAACACAAATTATATGATTATTTTACTTCAGATATAGACCAATATAAAATATATATAAATAAAGCATCAAGAAGTAATGAAGAATTAGAAGATATGTGTAAATTAAAAACAGTTCATCCCCCTATTGCTTTAGAGTTTACCAGTGGAGATAAAGATGTTGATAGACTTTATCGTAAGAAATCAGAATTATATTATCAATCTAATCAACTGTATACTTTAATTTGTGCGTGTTATTCTAAAGGTGTGGTTAATTTATGGTTTAGTAATTCTTCTGAATTTAATAAGGGGAAATTAATTTGCGATTATGAAAAATATGCTGATATTCAAAAAATAATAAATGTAGTGTGCAGATAACTTGAGTTTGTATACACTCCCTACACAAGCTACACTTTTATAAAAGCTTTCAATCAGAATATTAATATAAACTAAAAGGAGTTGGTAAGAATGAAAGAGAAGTATCCACCAACTTCTAACAATGAACCAATAACTCGTTCCTCCCCAACCGAATCTGGGAGGAGGGAATCCGACTCCTATTTCTATGCTTCTTTTAGAAAAAGAAAGCTTTAAATTTTGATTATTTCTATATTATATTAGGTGGTAAGATATGTTAAATAACTCTTTTGATGTTTTAATTGAAGAAGATAAAGAAACTAAACAATATTATGGTTCTGTTCCTAATCTGCCAGGATGTTATTCTACTGGAGATACTGTAGAAGAATTAATTACAAATATGAAAGAAGCAATTTCTCTATATTTAGAAGTTAAAAAAGAAGAAAAATCAAAAATATTGAATAATAATGTTTTAGGTATGATAAGGGTTACATTATGAGTGAGCTTCCTATTGTTTCTTCTTTAAAGCTAACTAAAGTCATAATAAAGTTGGGTTTTAAAGAAATAAGGCAAAAAGGATCTCACAAAATATTTTCTCATTCTGATGGCAGATTAGTTGTTATACCAATGCATTCTAATAAGCCCGTCCCTGAAGGACTTTTGAATAAAATAATTAAACAGGACTTAAGACTTTCAAAAGATGAATTCTTAGATTTATTATAAGATAATTCCTTTTTTTAATATTAGTGTGTTTTTATGTATTACTCGCTATTTTTTAACATTTCTGAGTAATACATCCAAGATTACAGGAAAGAGGCAATCTTTTTAAATATTACCTTCTACCCTTTTATATAAATTAAATTCAATAATTAAAGGAGATGATGTTAAATGCCTGTAACAAGACCAAGACCTGTAGTAAAACCAAAAATAGTAAGAAAAGGAATTATTAAAAGAAATATAAGTATCGGCCCTAATGCTACCTTGGGGGGAAAACCTGTATTTTCAACAGAAAAAGGCGCAAAGAACTATAGAGCATTTAAAAGAGCCCAAATTCTAAAGCAAAAAGGAGAATATGACTTTAAACTTAAAAGAGGGCTTATAAAAAGTAACCAAAGTATGGGACCAGATATTTTTAAATCAGATGGTAAGCCATTTGGATATACAACAGAAACTAAAGCAAATAACAATAGAACTTTAAGACGAAAATTGTCAGGTCAAGACATCAAATCATATAATGCAACACTAAATGGAGAGGGTGTGTGGTCATATAAAGGCGCAATAAGATATCCTCCAAAATATTCTAGAACAAAAGTTTTAGAAATTAGATTCTTAGTTTCAGAGGCATTAAAAAAGCCAAAAATTACCACAAAAATACTAACTGCAAGAGGAATAAACCCAAAAACACTAAGATTTGCTGGCTTTTCTTATAAAGAAATACAATCTATCTATGGAGAACAGATTGCAGATAGAGTGTTTAATTTTAATAAAAGCAAAAATTGATTTTAATTAAATTTATATTCTTTTTGTTTCTATTTCTTTTATGCCACCAGTATCTATATCTTTTAGAAGACATGCTCAAAAAACAAAAAATGGCAAAAACATAACACCTAAAGGAAAAGAAGATATTGTTAAATTAGCAAGAGAATCTAAACCTGCAAAAATTTATTCTTCTACAGAAAATAGAACTATTGAAACTGCAGAGATCTTAGAGAAACTAACAAATACAGAATATAAATTAAGAATAAATAAAGAACTAAGAGGACATAAATATTTCTCTGGCGAAAGAATAAAAACCACAAAAAGAGATAATCTCTTAACTTTTTTTAAAAGAGTTTCTGAAAAATTAGGAGTAAAAGATTCAATTGTTATTAAAATTTGGTTAAATGGAAACTTTCCAAAGAGAATTGTCCCTAAACCAGAAGTAATAGCAGATCAAATTATAAAAGACAGATTTAAACTTCCAAACAGAGTAAACAAAATGACAAACAGAACAATTATTTTTGAAAACATAACACACGACATAGTTATTGCAGCATTGTTTCAAAGACTTTCAGGTATAAAGTATACAAAGGCATTTAAACACGATTTCCCAAAAGAACTAGAAGCTTTAACTATTGAAATATCTAAAGAAGGAAAAGCAATAATGCAATTTAGAGATTATAAAAAAGAAATAACAGACAGATTAAATGCAATATTAACTAATTAATTTGAATCAAGCAGTCTATTTATTAGGGTATTTAAACATTTCTTATTATAAATATTAATATAACATATAACACGGAGGTTATAAAAATGGCAGGAAAGAGAGACACAATAAGTTTAATTGCACTCATCTTAATAATTGTAGGCGGTTTAAACTGGTTACTTGTAGGACTTTTTAGTTTTAATCTTGTAACTACAGTATTCGGTGCAATACCTATATTAGTAACAATAGTTTATACACTTGTAGGACTTGCAGCAATTTGGGCTATAATAAAGTTCAAAAGCATATAAATTATGCTTTTTCTTTTTTTATTTTAATCTTAATTTATAAACTATTTGTTTCTTATTATTTTAAATAAAGTGAGGAACTATGCGTATTATAAAAAAAACTACCAGAAAAATAAAAAATAAAATAAAAGAAAAATATAAACTTAAACCAAACGAAAAAGCGATATTAAAAAATCTGGAAAAAATAGTTGATCAAAGATTAAAAGAATATATGAGGAAATACTCTTTATATTTATCTAGTAATCCACGAATTAATCCACAGCCACAACTAAATATGGAGGCTGCGACAAAAGAACTTAATGAAGCAATTACAAGATATAATAGATACAGAAAAGAATATGGACTTGACCCCGTAAATTATAAAAAAAAATAAATGGGAAAAATAAAACATGACAAATACAAATAATAACTTTGAAGGCCTTGTCAAAGATAAGCAAATACTACAGGCAATACATAATATTGGCATAAAAACGCCAACAGAAATACAAGAAAAGGTTATTCCTGCAATACTTGAAGGCAAAAACATAATTGCTCAATCAGCAACAGGTACAGGAAAAACTATTGCTTTTCTTGCAGGTGTTTTACCATCAATTACAAAACAAAAAAAAGTTCAATTACTAATTATAGTACCTACAAGAGAACTTGCTAATCAAGTTTATGAAGAAACCAAAAAAATAGCAAAAGTTAAAGAACTTCAAGCCTGTGCTATATTTGGCGGCGCTTCTGTTGGTAATCAGGCAAGACAATTAAAATATGCAGACATTGTTATAGGAACGCCCGGAAGAATAATTGACCAGTTTGAAAGAAGAAATCTAAAAGTTAATAATATTAAATATTTAATATTAGACGAAGCAGACAGAATGTGTGACATGGGTTTTTCAGAAGATATCTCAAGAATTATTGAGCAACTACCAAAAGAAAGACAAACGCTTCTTTTTTCTGCAACTATAACAAACGATGTCTCAAATATCGAAAGAAAATATATCTCTCATGCACAAAGAATTGTTGTGCAGACTTACGTTGACCCAAAAAATCTTTTACAAGACTATTATCTAGTCAAACAAAATCAGAAGTTTTCTTTGCTTTTACATCTTGTTAAGCAACACAGTAAAAAAGCTATTGTTTTTTGTAATACTAGAAGCGAGGTAGACGTTATTTATAATAATCTAAAAGAACAAAGAGTAGAATGCTTTAAATTACATGGCGGCCTAGAACAAAATAAAAGATCAGGAACCATTGAAAAATATCACGCAAATGCAGACGGGTTATTAATATCTACAGATGTTTCTGCAAGAGGTATACACATTGATAATCTAGAATATATCTACAATTACGACTTGCCAAAAGACAATACACAATATATACATAGAATTGGAAGAACAGCAAGAGCCGGAAAGAAAGGAAGAGCAATATCAATCATTACTCAAAAAGAAGAAGAAGACTTTCTAAGAATGTGTAAGAAATTTGGTTTTATAGTTGAAGCAAAGGTCTTGCCGTCAATTGTTCCTATAACTCTAAAAAGAACAAAAGAAGAAGAAAGAGCACTTGAAAGAATAAACAGATATCAAGAAAGAAGAGAACATTTCAGTAAGGATAGAAAGGATAGAAAAAAAGAAAACCAAAAAAAGATGGTAATTGGAGAACTAACAGAAGAAGATATTAAAAAGAAAAGAATGGATTTTTTTAAACATAAGAAAAAAATAAGACAAAAAAAATACACCAATAGAGGTAGAAGATAATGAATAAAAAAGTAAAATCAAAAAAACTAGAAAATGTAGTATATAATATTATAATGTTTACTTTGATTTTTGCTTTAGTTATTAGTTTTGTTTTTACAATAGATAAATTATTTTTAGAAAGACCAAAAGATAATTGTTATTTACAGGATTATAATTACAAACCAGAAGTTATTACAAATATAGATGCTAATTGTTCCTATAATCAAGAATACATTAATTCTTGTTATAAGTCAGAAGGGAACATTGTTTATAAGAAAGACTGCCAAATGGAATGTAGCTATTGTTATAGAGATTATAACAAGATATTAGAAACATATAATAATAGAATAAATATTGGCAGAATGATTTTTACTTTTCTTTTGGCTTTGTTAATGGCCTTTATATTAATTAAAGATAAAATTATAAGATACTCTATACTTTCAGCATCGCTTGTATCTTTATTTGTTGCAACAATCTCTGCAACGAAGTTATTGAATAAGATGCTACCAGTAGTAATTATTGCAGAATTTTTACTTGTAATATTTATATATAGAAAAACAAGCAAAGAAAAGAAATAGAATAAAATTATTTTGCAATACTTCTTATTTGCTTTCTTTTATATTTTGGATTTTTATTTATTACGATGTAATGATCTTTAACATCAGTAATTGATGGATTAGAGGTCTCTATTAAATCATATTTATATTTTGAATTTTTAAAATTACGAAATATCTTCCGTTTTAAGGCGCCAGTTTTCATTGATTTATTATGTGATATGTTTCTTTTTTTACGTTTTTCAATTATTGAAAGATTATTTACTATTCTTTTAATTTCTGCCACCTCTTTTATAGGCACAATAAATGGCGTTATTCCGGTTAGTTTTTTATTTATAGTTTGGGTTTTTCGAAATGCTTTCATATATATAAATTTAGAATCATATTTGGCTCTTTGATCTGCAAATACTCTAGCCATTAGTGCTGTACCGATGCCATTATTTTGAAATCCAGGCTTAACAAAAAACTCGGTTAATAAAAACATATAGTCTTTAGGTTTTGCTTTAATTTTATAATCTTTATTGCAAAATTCAGAAACACGATTTAAAGTACCAAAAACTGCACCCACCAGTTCTTTCCCCCTATAACACAAATAAATTATTGTTTTATCTGCATTTATTTTTATTTTACGTAGATATTCTTCTAAATCTGAAGAGGATCGATAAAATAAATTGTCAATTTCTGAAATTTGTGTTATAGTATTTTGATCTATTTTATCTAATTCATTCCATGAAAATTTTTTATAATTAATTGTAGGCATTATTGGTGTTTTCATATAATAAATAATACCGCAGAAAGTATTTTAAAACAATAGACTATAATTTTTTATATTGGTGATTATATGAAAAAAATACTAAAGATGACAAAAAAGATTACTAAAATTAAATTAACAGAAGAAGAACTTAAGAGAATGAAGAACAAACTAAAAAGACAACAAACTCAATTTAAGAAAGAACAAGAACAAATGAGAAAAGAAGTTAATGAAAAATTGATAACATTGATTACTGGGGCATTTAGTCTTGTCGCAGCTCTTGCCTGGAATGAAACCATTAAAACCATATTCCAAAGAGTATTTGGAACAGCTCAGACAGTCTGGGCAATGATTATTTATGCGGTTTTAGTTACTATAATTGCAGTTTGGATAACCTATTGGATGACAAAACGAAATAAAAATTAGGAGAAATCCTAACAAAAGATATATAAATATAATATATCTATATATAAATAGAAAAAAATACAATTTTAAAAAGGAGCAAAAAAATGTTTCCAGGATATTGGAGTGAGGGCGCAGGAGATAAAACCTGTTCAAAATGTTTAAGATTTAGACCAAATGTTACAAACAAAAATAAAGGCACTTGCGTTGGTAGAGATGTTGTTGCAACAGGTGGCTGTGAGAAATTTGCAAAAAAGAAAACTACAAAAGTAGCTACAATTAAAAAAAAAACAACTAATATAATTAAAACTAAAAAGAAGGCAAAGAAATGACATTAAATCTTGCGATTATTGGTTTAGCAATAATATTTATTGCTTGGTTATTTCAATTCTTTTCTATGAATAAAAGAAGAGAAATATCTACTGTGTTTATTATTGCATACATTATTGGAACAATCTTATTAGTAATAGACGGTTACAAAGTAGGGCTCATAGCTAACACTATTATAAATAGCATAATTGCTATTGCGGCAATCTGCGTATTAATAAGATTTTCTAAACCAAAAAAATAATTTGAATATATATGGCTGATAAAAATGGAAATGGTGTAACTGGAGACATACCTATCGCCACAGTCAGATCAGAACTTTTAGCAATTATTAGAAAAAAAAACCAGAAAGCAACAGAAGACGGATTTATCACTAGAGAAGAATTAAAAATTGCAAGACAAGAATACATTGAAAGCATTCTTAAGAAAGAAAAAGGAGAACTAAATAAAATTGATAAACAGGTTGTTAAAAGCCTTGTAGAACACGAATCCATAGTTAAAGACATAATGCAAGAAAAAGAAAATCTAACAGTGGGTCAAAAACTTGCAGACGGTGTTGCAAAGTTTGGGGGTTCTTGGGGGTTTATTATTTCCTTTGGTGTTTTTCTTATTATTTGGATAGGAATAAATAGTTATTTCTTATTACAAAAACCATATGACCCATATCCATTTATACTATTAAATTTAATATTGTCTTGTTTAGCTGCATTACAAGCACCAATAATTATGATGAGTCAAAATAGAAAAGACCAAAAGGATAGAATAAGAGCAGAAAACGATTATAAGATAAACTTAAAATCAGAATTAGAAATTAGACATTTACACGAAAAAATGGATAATCTTGTTCAAAAACAATGGCAAAGATTACTAGAAATACAAAGATTACAATTAGATATAATGGAAGAAACACAAAAAGAAAGAAAAAAGAGATAGGAGGAATAATAAAATGGTTAAAAAAAAGAGACAAATAAAAAAGGTTAAAACAGAAAAGAATATAAAATATGAAATATACTGGGATTATTTTTCATTAGTTATGTTTTTAGTATTTTCAACATTATTTATATCTATGCTTATTATTGAAATATTTTTTGTTTTAGGTAAGTCTGCATTATGGCTAACTATTCCAGTTACTGCAATACTTTGGGCGCTTAGCTATTTATTAGCAAGAATATTATTTAAAAAGAAATAATTGAAATTAACAAAAAATTCATTTTTTATTTTTTTTATTTTATATTGTAAAATATGACTAAATAAAAAGGAGATTAAAGAACAAATATGTTTTCAAATAGGCCACTCTTTGATTATATAACAAAGAAAGAGTTTACAAAAATAAAAAAATTTGCAAAAGGCAAAAAAACACCATTCTTAATTATAGATCTTCAGAAGATTGAAGAAAAATACGATGAATTAATTAAGAATATGCCGTTTGCAAAAATATACTATGCTGTTAAAGCAAATCCAGAAGATGACATCATTAAATTGCTTGCAAGAAAAGGTTCTAACTTTGATGTTGCAACAAATTACGAGCTTGATCAATTATTAAGATTAAAGATATCGCCAAAAAAAATATCTTTTGGTAACACAATTAAAAAAGAAGAAGATATTGCTTATGCCTACAAGAAAGGCATTAGACTATTTGCAACAGATTCAATTAGTGATATAAAAAAACTTGCACATGCGGCTCCTGGCTCTAAAGTTTTCTTTAGAATAATTATGGAGGGTGGTTCTGCTGATTGGCCACTATCTAGAAAATTTGGTGCACACCCAGATATGATTTATCATCTTATTTTTGAAGCAAAGAAATTAGGATTACATCCCTATGGCGTATCCTTCCATGTTGGTTCACAACAAAGAGATATAGGCCAATGGGATCAAGCAATTGCACAATGTAAATATTTGTTTGATGCCGTTAAACAAGAAGGGATAGAATTAAAGCTAATAAATATGGGCGGGGGATTTCCAGCAAACTATATAAGCCCAACACATGACTTAGAAACATATTCTAAAGAAATAACTAGATTTTTAGAAGAAGACTTTGGAGAACATTTCTCTAAGAAATTAGAGATCATAATTGAGCCTGGTCGTTCAATTGCAGCAGATGCAGGAGTTATAGTTACAGAAGTTGTAATGATTTCTAAAAAGTCTTTATCTAATCAGTTTGACTGGGTATATCTTGATGTTGGTAAATTTGGAGGACTAATTGAAACACTTGATGAATCAATCAAATATCCTATCTTTACAGAAAACTATAGAAAGCCACCAAAGGAAAAAGACTGCAGAGAAGTAATACTTGCAGGACCTACCTGTGATTCTACAGACACACTTTATGAAAAGCATAAGTATCTTTTGCCAAAGAGTCTAAAAGAAGGAGATAGATTATACATCCTTTCTACAGGCGCATACACTAGAAGTTATAGTTCTATATACTTTAATGGTTTTCCACCTCTTGAAATTTATATTATGAAAAAAGGATCAAAAAAGAAAAAAGAAGAATAATATGAAAAAGAAAATACAAACAAAAATTAGTAAATATGAAGAAAAGAAAAAAACTAATTTTTTTTCTAAAAATAATAGAGTTAAGATAATCATCTGGGTATTAGCAATACTTTGCGTGCTTTTAATAATAACTTTTTCTTTAAAATATTTGAATAATAATAACGCAGAAACAAATACTCAAGAAACAATGCCAGAACTTGGAATTAATGAAGAAACAGAAAATCCAAATTTAGAAACTACGCCAGTAATAATCTCTGGAGAAATAACAAAAAGCTCAAAGCTTGAAGACTTCTATGCTACAAGTAAACCAAGCTTTATTGTGTTTGCAGGAACCTATTGTGGACATTGTCAGAAGCTTTTACCTGAACTAGAAAAAGAAATCTGGAATAATTATTCAAACAAAGCAAATATATGGGTAGAAATAATTGGAGATGGAGAGTTTCCAGTAGCTATGCCACAAGGAGTTAATTCTAATATCATATATGAAGAAATAATGGGAGATTGCCGTTATGTTCCAGCTTATGTTGTTCTAGATAAAGAAGGAAATCAAATATTAAGATCCTGTGGTTCTGAGAAAACAATTGCAGAAATAAAAGCTGCACTTGACAGCCAATTAAATTAATTCACAAATTATTGGACAAAAAAGTTCAAAAACCCAAAAAAATTAATAAAATTTTATGGCCCAGAAAAATTAAAATTTTTTGAGAACTAGATAATTTTTCTTGGGAAAAAACCGTCCTCGGTTTTTCCATTTTACTTTTTAGAAACAGGTTTTTGAGCTAATCTATTCTGTCTAGCCTTTAGTGCATCTTTAGTTTCTTTTAATTTCATTCTCTCAAAGAAATCAGCACTTCTGTAGACTTCTTCAAACTTTTCTCTTTTTTGTATTTTCTTTTCAAGATCTTCTTGACATTTTGGGCAATATATGCCATAATTACCAATTGCTCTTCCACAAATAATACATTTTTGACTCATTTTTTTCTATCCCCTTTTAAATTTTAATTAAATATTGTAATAATAAGTATATCTAATATATTTAAATACCTTACTTTTTTTCGTTATCTTCTAAGCCATCCCCTTCTTCTTTCATCATTGGAAATAATATTACTTCTCTTATGTTTGCGGAGTTTGTAAATATCATGACAAGGCGGTCAATACCAAGGCCAAGACCATAAGCTGGTGGCATTCCGTACTTAAGGGATTCAATAAAGTCAGTGTCTACTGGATGGTTCTCGCCTTTTCCTCTTCCCTGGTCTGCCTGGTCAAGCATTAGCTTTTCTTGTAACATTGGGTCGTTTAACTCGCTGTAAATGTTTCCTGCCTCTGAGTAATTAACATATGGCTCGTCTCTTTCTATCAAGTCCTTATTGCTTCTATGAAGCTTACAAAGAGGAGTAGTCTCTTTTGGATGGTCAATAATATGGACTGGCCCAAGAAGATGGTTCTCACAGAAATGCTCAAACAACTCAGAGATGGCTAGGCCTCTCTTATAGGTCTCTAATTCCAATCTGTTTTCTTTAAGCAGATTTGCTAAGTCGCTATCGCTTAATTTATCAACATCAAGATTTGCATACTCTTTAAGAGCGCCAGCCATGGTTAATCTCTTCCATGGTCTCTTGAAATCAAAGGTTTGCTCAAGGTAAGTAACCCTTGTGCTGCCGTTAAGTTCTAAAGCTATGGTTTCATAAATTTCCTCAATCAAATCCATTGCTGAATTATAATCCTTAAAAGCCTCGTAACATTCAAGCATTGTAAACTCTGGATTATGAGATCTATCTATCCCTTCGTTTCTAAAGTTCTTACAAATAGTATATACCTTGTCAAAACCACCTACAAGTAGCCTTTTCAAGTAAAGTTCAGGAGAAATTGAAAGATAAAGCTGTCTCTTCCATACAAAACTCTCAGTTATAAATGGTCTGGCATTTGCTCCACCATAAAGGGACTGAAGCAAAGGTGTCTCTACTTCTAAGAAACCCTTCTTGTCAAGTATTTCTCTAATAATCTTAATAATCTTTGCTCTAATAAAAAATATATCCCTTGATTCTTTAGAAGTCATTAAGTCTAGATATCTTTGTCTATATTTCAGCTCAGCATCCTGAATACCATGGAATTTCTCAGGAAGAGGCATAAAGGCTTTTGATAAGAAAGTTATATCCTGTGCATCAATTGAAAGCTCTCCTCTTTTTGTCTTAAAGATCTTTCCTTTAACACCAATTATATCACCATCATCAAGCTTTTTTAAAAGCTCAAGATTTTCAGGACTTGTAGTCTCGTTCTTAACAACTATTTGCATCTTACCATAAGTATCATGTAAATCAATAAACGAAATCTTACCAAGAGATCTTAAAGAAAGAACTCTTCCAGCAACACTAGCAATCTCTGTTGTATATTTATCTGGCTCTAGATCTTTATACTTTTCCTTAATATCCTTAGAAACATGCGTTCTATCATAAGTATAAGGATAAGGCTCTATTCCCATATTTACTATAGAACTAAAATTATTTTTTCTGTTTTCCTGATATTCTTCTAATCTTCCCATTTTTAATCACATCTAAATATATATTTAAGAAAAAAAATAAATATAAATGGATTTATTTTCTTTTTTTCCTGTCCATATAGATTAAAACAAATCCACTTAATATTACTGTTATGTAAAGAATTATCATAACTGTTGATTCAGGAGTCAAAGGAATATTAAAGCCTCCGCTTCCTTTCCCTGACCCTGCAGAACCAATATTAAACACATTAGTTCCTGGAGTTCCAGTAACTTTACCATTACCATCAACACCAAAGGAAACACCATCTCTAAATGCATCATTTAGTGGTATTAGATTTCCATTTGTAGTATACCAATTACCTGTCTCTGGGTCATACCAGAAAGAACCGTTCTTTCCTTGAGCAGAAGTTAAAGTGTCTTTTTCTCCATTATAGGTAAGCCTTGGAACACCGTCTTCTGCACTAAACTCAAGATTATGTGTTTGGCCGTCATCAGTTTTTACAGAAATACCATTTGGTGTTTGCTCAAAAGAAGATATCTTTGCATCATAGATTTCTCCAGTTTCTTTATCTATTATCTTTAGTCTTTGCTCACATTCTGGTGGATCACTTACATAGAAAATAAAAGTTTTGGTCTTAGTATCAAACATTTGGAAAGGCCCAACTTTTTCTAAAGCCTTATTTAGTTTTTCTGTGTTTGCTGCTGCTTGATCATTATCTTTTACTGGAGATGTAGAAAAATTAATACCAATCTCTTCATTTTCACAACCATTTATTGCTTTGGTCTTTGTGACTTCTGCTTTCATGCTTGCAATATCATTACCACTTGTTTCTGTTGTTGTTTCTACCCACATAATATAGGCTTTTGCTTCTTCACTATAAACAAGCTGACCAAACTCAAACTGAACGCTTATGTTTTTACCAGTTCTATTTTCTTTTCCATCTATTGGGCCAATTGTTGTAGATCTATTTCCTAAAACAGTTAATTTAGAAGTATTGCCATTAGCAATTAATCTTGGAAGACCAGCGCCCTGAGAAATAATTGAATTCCCTAAAAAACTAGAAGTATATGCCCCAATAGGATTAATATCATTTGTTAATTTTACAATTCCAAGATATGGAGTTAAGTTCTTACTTGTAGAATTCAGGGTAAGGCCAGTTTGTGCTTCATAACCTGCCCTTAGACAATCAAAAAACTCTGAATTTTTTACAGTAAGATTTCCATGAGCATCAATTTCAAATAATGGTTCTGTATTGTTTGGTAATGGTATATAAGTTAAACTACGAGGTATGACTTTTGCAGGAATACCTAAGTTATCTCCAATTAGTCTTACAAAATCTTTGCTACCTTCACCAATAACCGTTCTAGTGCCATTTTCATCAGTAACTGTTAATATTCCTTTTTCTTTATCAATTGTAACATCTATATTTGTATCTTTATCTTTTAATACTTCCACACCTTTATCATTATAGCCACTTGCCATACATTTTGTTTTTGGACCAATCTCTATAAAGAAAAGTTGTCCTTTTACTGCTGTGTTTGTTCCTCCACCAGTAGTAAATGTTGCTTGAACAATTGGATCTTCGATAATATTTTCTTCAACATATTCTTTTACTTTATCTGAACCAGCTTTTACTCCTTTTTCAAGTTCTGTTCCAGAAGTTACTTTTGAAACAACTTCTTCGACTTTTTTTGTTCCATCAATTATTGCTTCTCCTACTTTATTTTTAGAATCTTTATTTTGTCTTTCTTCTTCTTGAGCAGAAACAAAGAAATGAGCATAAAGTCCTTCTTCATCATCAATACAACCATGTATTTCTGGCATAATCATAGTTTGCATAGGGATATCGCTTACAATTGCAGGGCCTATAAATGAATTAAAATAACCAGAACCTGGCAAAACCAAATATGCAAATTTTTGTGCTATCATAGATCCAACAACAAATCTGTGATTTCTAAAGGATTTGGGAATGACGCTACCTATTGGCGCCCCTAAAAAAGTTAAATTTGTAACCTTTTGCCCGCAAGTTTCTTCTTTCTCTCTTGACTCAATTAAATCTATTGCTTTTTCTGTAGATTGACCAGCCATTGTACCATCATAGTCTGTATGATGAGAGAAAGAAATAAGGGTTTGTCCAACTTTTAAATTTTTTTCAGAAGTATTCTCTAATAAATAATTATTTGTTTTTATACCATCAGAAGTAACAGTATCAACACTTATTGATTTATAATCAACTTGGCTTTTTAGTTTTGGCGTGTTTTTGTTTTTTGTTATAAAGTCTAATAGTCCTTTGTCTTCTGTATTTTCTTTAGCATCTGCATCTTCTGTATTTTCTTTAGCATC
>DAOOON010000005.1:0-14313 GCA_035387745.1 archaeon | reverse complement strand
TGCATCTTCTGTATTTTCTTTGGCATCTGCATCTTCTGTATTTTCTTTGGCATCTGCATCTTCTGTATTTTCTTTGGCATCTTTATTTTCTTTTTCTAATTCTTCTAGCTCTATAGCAGATAAAGATGCGTTCATTGTGTTTTGATCAATATAGTTTGCGCCGATTGTAAAATTACAAAATTGATTGTTACAACCTGAAGAAATATTATTTGTAATTAATACTATATCGTCTGTTTCTGATCTTCTAATTTGGCCTTGTAATCGTGCATTTAGGAAATCAACAACAGAAGTAGACCAATCGGCACCTACACCTTCAACTACTTTTGAGGTTACATTAACAGACCAAAATAACATAGAATTTAAATATTTCATGAAAAGATCTCCTTGATCTGAACCAGTATTAGCAAAGAAATCTAAATATGCGTCTTTATAAATCTCTCCGTTTTCTTTGTGCTTAATTTTTAAAGCAGTATAAGTTTCAGGTAATTGATACATTGACCATCTAGTCATTCCAATTGTATCTCCAAATATTGTTGCACCACCAGATTTAACTTCCCAGTATGCAAAATTAAGTCCAAAAACTAATAGATTTTGTGTTAAAAACCTTTGATAGGATCCACCATTATAATTTCTCATTAACTGATTAATTGCGTCTCTTCCTTTACCAGAAACCCATTCTTTATGACTCATTGTTTTTAAGACGTCACTAAAACGATTTGCGGTATCGTCTATTTTTTTTACAACCGTACTTCCGGAAGACGGAGGAATAAGAACTGGAGCCGCTACTTCTAAAGGATCTAAATCAAAATACCCTGGGCCATATGGTTTTCCGGTGTTTGGATTAATTGCATCTTTTATTTTTACTTTTTTTCCCAGCACTGTATCAAAAATTTCTACATCATCTATTAATATTGTATTATAGCCTTTTGGATATAGTTCTATAGTTCCAGGCAAAGGGGTGTATGAATTAGTAAAATAATCATGAATGGATATAGTTTGAGGTCCAGAAACCGAATCTGTAAAAGAAACAAAAGCAGTAGTGTTTTTTTGAAATGGTGTTAATCCGGCCGCATCATTTATTTTTATTGCTCCAGACTTGTCTAAATCTTTATACACCGCCTTTAGTCGTTGTCTATTAACTTCCCCACCAGCAAGTGGAACTTTCATATTTTCTGTTACAACAGATTTACCAGCACCCTTTATTTGAGAGACTTGATTTACTCTATCATATTCAAATAATTTGAATTCATCACCATAAACCTTAGTATCTATCTTTACTGAACCATCTTGTAAAATTTCTTTTTTATACAAAGCATTTGATCCGCCATCTAATGATTTATAATTTTCAATTTTGATTTCCCTTTCTACACCATTATCATATACTTTTGCAACTTTATTATTTATTGTTGCAGTGTCAAATAGAGAATCTTTCCATTTAAATTTTCCATCCATTGCAATTTCTAAACTTTTAGAAAGCTTTGTAGCCGTATATACATAATCATCTAATGCTTTATATTGTTCTTCAGTTAAATTGCTTAATATTTCATTTATATTTGCTCCATTTGCAATACCTTTTTTATAGATGTTTATTGCATCACTAGTTATGGGATTTGCAAGTTTTGATTTTAATAATGCGCTAGAAGAATATAGTTTATCTGCATATTCCTGAGCTACATCTGTTGCTACGCGTCTTTGTGCTGCACTTAAGTTTTTAGTACCATCTAAAATCATTTCTTTATTAAATTTACTTGTTGCTCCAATACCATCTTGTACCGAATCAAACATATTATCTGTAAATCCTTTCATATTGTAGTGAGCTATGTCTCTTCCCATTATTTCATTGTGCGCCAGATTAAATTCTACGAATCTATCTACGTCAGCGTTTGCATATTTGCTTGCTTTTATTGATTGACTAATTCTTCCAAAAGGGTCTTTAACAAATAATGCTGGATCTTTAGTTAGAGTATCTAAAAAACCGCCGTCTTTTATTAGCCCTTTATCTTTTAAAGTATTTATTGGTTTTAAGACTGCATTTTTAACTCCTGGAACATTAAATATCCTTGCGGCACCATTAAATAAAAATGGAGATACAGAACTGTAAACCATATCTGCAGAAAAATATTGATTAAACATTTTGTCAAATAAAGAATAAGTGTTAATATAACAATTTTCTCCACTACAGGTAGTTTGCATTGTTGCTGCAAAATTTTGAGTTAAAGAACTATTTACTAGAACTTCATCACTTACAGCATCCCAGGTTTCTGTATTTATTGTATTTGCATCGTTTGCTAGCATGGTCTGTTCTATTTTACTTAACTCCCGTGAAGATAAATCAGAAAATGGCCCCATATTTTCTTTACCAGGAATTTCATCTTCTTCATTTTTTATTACTGTTTCTTTAATTCCAGAAATTAAATCTTTTCCTACAACTTTTACTTCTTTAAAGAATCCTCCAACATTTGAAGCACTTAAATTGTTTTGTCTGTATTGCCCAGGCATACTAAGATAACAATCGCTTGTATTACTATCAAGATCACATCTGCCAACTCTTAATGTTTCATTTAAATTAAGTCCAAAATCATAAGACCCATAACAGGTTTTACCTATTAACATTGGAACTTCAAGAGGGTTGATTTGTTGAGAGGGAACTTGCATCTTTGCACCAACATCTCCTGATTTAGCATCAGCATCTGCAACAATCAAATTATTTTTATCTAGATTTTCTCTGTTAGTGTTTGCTTCTTGATCTGAATCTAAAAGATCTGCAGAGAATCCCTTTGTTAATATTTCTCCCCAAAGAGCATTAACTTCTTTTTCTGATAACTCTTTAGTCATACAGCCATTGCCTCTATCAAAGACAACGCCATCAGAACTTATTTCTTTTTCTGCAAAATAATAGCTGTTATCCGGATTATATCCATAAGCAAATACACTATTGCAGAAAAGTATTAAAAAGAAAAAAATCCAAACTCTTTTAATTGATTCGTTCATTTAAAAAACACCTTACATAAATATCAAATATAAAATCATTGCAATTAATGATGGGAATATTATTATTAAGAATAACATAACAACAAACAAAACCATAGCAAAACTTTTCCAAAGGTCTATAAAAACTAATTTTTCTGATTTTTGCTTTTTTGTTTTCTTCTTTTTTTCTTTTTTTTCCATAAAGGAATCATATAACATTGATATAAACATTGCAATAATAAAAAACATTCCAGTAAATAATAAATTTACTAAAAATAACCTTACAATTTGTATCAATACAAATAAGACGCCTTCAAAGAAAGTAAATGTTGAGAACTTATCTAATACCGGCACAAAATAAACTATTATTAAAGCAATATATGAAATAACAAAAATAATAATAAACAAAGACTTTGCAAAGCTTAGCTTTTTATCAAGTCTTAACCAATTAAATTTTTTCTGGAAAAGATAGGTTAAACCAATAAATGGCAGAGCCAACAAAGCACTAAATAGTAATAATTTAATAAAAACCCATATGTAATTTAGTGTGCTTAATAATAATTCATTCATTATTTATGCCTTTTTATAATATTTTAGTTAAATATATATTAGCATAATAGTTTTTAAATATTATATACTTATATGTTTATAGAAAAAAGAGGAATAATTATGGATATTAACAAAATTAAGAGAAGAGAGCGCAGATTTTATAGAAAAGAAGAAAATGGAGAAATGGTTTATGGTGACACACCAATAACTAAACCTAAAAAAGATACAAAAAAAATGGTTCCTGAAAAAAAAGAAACAGAATTAAAATCAACAAGAGAAATACCAGAAAAAACATTAAAATCTATAAAAGAAAATAAAAAATTAAATTCTGAAGAAAAGCAAAAAATTATAGATAAAATACTCATAGACCTAAAAAACAGAATTGATCCAGATATTGATGAAATCGCAGAAATGATATATTCTCAATTATCAGTAAGAGATGTTAATGTTACTCAAGAAAGTGTTAAGCAAGTTGTTCAAAGCAACGCACATTATAGGGGTTCTAGAAATATAACTGGCAGTACTTCAACAAATACTGTTAAAACCAAAGAAAATTATGATTTCTTAAATGACAGAGAAGAGCTAGAGAAAGTAATAGATGATGTTGTAGAAGAAAATAAAAAAGAAGATATAAGAGAAAAGGCAAAAAAAGAAAAAATAGTTGAAAAAGCAATTCAAAACGCAAAAGAAAAGAAAAGTAAAGAAACAACAAAAAAATCAGAAGATAATATTAAAGATAAAATAGTAAAGAATAAAGAATCATCAAAACCTAAAAAAGAAGAATTAAAATTAGATTTTGGAGATGATGATGCAGAAGACGCAGATTCTGATGACGAATTAGGTTTGAAGTTTTAATTAATTAACTGGTAGTATGGCTTATGGATTGCTAGATAGGGGATCAACTTCTTTACAATTTAATGGAATAAGCAAATCGCTATTTATATCGACTGTTGCTGGCCACATTGCAAAAGTGGAAGTAACAATATCTTCTTTTATCCCAAGTTGTGCATAAGTACTATAATTATATGTAAACGACAAAGGTATAGAAGAGGAAAAAATCTTTGGAGACCTAGAAACAACAGCTCTTACATCTTCATAACTTTCAGGATCACAAAGATAATAATGATATGGATTTTCTGTTAGTATGTATCTTGTAACTCCTCTAACCGCATCTACTCCACTATTTGGATTAGCTTCTGATATTTCAAAGTGTGTGTTCTTAATTGTAAAATATAAAAAATTAGAATCTTCATTATTAAAAATATAGAACAAATAATCTTGTGATTCTAATGGACGCATAGTGGCTTTAATTGTATGAAATAAATTGTATTTTGCAATGTCTAAATAATTATCTGTTTTTAGATCATTCATATCAGAAAAACCAAGTTTTCCCTGTGCATAATAATCTTGTTTTACAAGAGCCATTAAATAATCGTTTTGTTTGGTTTTTTCAAGATTTAAATCAAAATCTAAAGGTGCAGATACATAAAATATGGTTTTTAGAACCGAATTTGTATATTCTTTATAATATAAATCAGAACTTGCTTGTTCTATTCTGTTGCCATAAGTAGAAGAATATCTAAACATTAATACAGACAGGGCGACAATTATAATTAAGAAAAATAAAGCATCTGTTATTGCTGCTTGACCTTTTCTCGTTTTTATTTTTATTAATTGCATTTTATATCATTTCCACACAACAATGTAAATCCATGCAGGTTCTACATAAAATTGTTGTTGAACAGTTATTGGATATTTATAGACAGTTACATCTTTTGTTTGTAATGCAGTTCTTAAAGCCCCTAATCCCTCAGAATCACATATTAATTTTCTAGGTTGAGATTCGGTTTCTGCCCAATGTTTCATAATGTTTTCTACTTCTAAGTCATCAATAGTTAAGCCGTTATAATTTTCACTATTAAGATCTAACGGTATAATAAACGCATTCCAATTGTATTTTGTTTTAACTCTGTTACAAGATTTTATAAATTGATTTTGGTCTGAAATAATTGGATTTTCTTTTATTATTCCTGAAATATTAATTGCATCATTTCTTAAGGAATAAAGATCTGTGTTATTTCTATAAACATTATAGGTATTTAAAAAAACTGCAAAAAAGATAGTTAAACCTACAAATATTGGTATTAAGCTTGGGAGATCGTCTCCAATTGCGCCAATATATCCTTTTTTGTTATTCATGTTTAATCCTAATTATCAGTATAATTTACTAAATCACTAACTATATTTAAACAAGGAATCAACGTCTTTAAATCTTTCGTATTTATAAATTCTCTGCAAGTATATATTCCTTTTTTTTCAAGACACGGAATTAAGAAAATTATGGGGTTTCCATTTGAAATAATCTTTGCAAAAAGTATTTGTGTGTCTATCGAATCTCTTTTAGATGGATCAAAATCTACAGAAAAATTTTCTGACTTGGTAATTGTACAGTTTGGAAAACTTGTACAGCTTTCTGATGCATATAACGCAACTGAACCATTATAGTCAATATCGTAAGCAGCATAGATTTTTGGTTTTTCTTTTCTATCCATTACAGTAAGAACTAACCTTTTTGAATCATCGCCTACAGAATATGCAGAAACATTTAATTTATATCTCATATTAAAGGTATCAGAATTTCCAGAATTTGTTTGTATGGTTTTTGGTATTGTTATAAATTTTACAGTACAATAGCTTTCGTTTTCTATCCCGGTCTTTATTTCTTTTCCCACTTTGTAAACCAATTCATAGCTTTGTCTTGTTTTCATACTAGAATTAAATGTTGCTATAAAGAATATTACTATTGCAGCAATTGCTGTTACAAAAATTAATAAATTTAATTTTGATAAAGAAAACTCAATCATTTTTAATCAATTTTTTTTAAAAAACACAATTCTCTTATAGAATCTGTTCCTGTCTGACTTCTCATGAAAATCTTATAGCTGCCGCTTGTTAATATAGAATTTGGATTACTGCCACCAAAATTCAAAGCTAGCCATTCCTCAGAATTTTCTTCACAACCTTCAGCAGAACTTGCATAATTAATTGCAGTTGGTAGATTTAAACACATAGGAGCAATAGGTCGTTTCGTAGTTTTATCATCATCATAAACATATTCCATTAAGGTACAGGTTTCTCCTGCATTACAATAAGAAGTACAGAGTGTTTCGTTAGTATAGGTCTTTAAGGTTATTGCTTCAAATTTTTCATTAAAACAAGGCTGTATATCAAATTTCACATTTTTAACTGCTAAATCAGAACCCATTATTATATCTTCGATTATACCTTTCATTTCGCTCATGCTTTGTCGTTTATTACCTACACAAACGCTTTGGTTTAGGTTGATTAAAGCCCAGGTACCTGCCATAATAACAAAGCCCATAAGAATAACAGCTACAAGAACTTCAAAAGGCGCGCTTGCTTGAGCCTTACTACTTTTTATCAAAAATATATTTTTGTTTTTGTTCATCTTAGAAATAAATATAGAAAAAGAATTTAAAAAGCTTGTTGTTTTAAAGAAATCAGCTTGAGCCAGTAGTTGGTGCTGTAGAATTGACTGTTGGGGTCGCAGTTGTACCTTGGTTAGGCAAGTCTGCGACATTCATTGAAGTTTTCATACTGCTATTAAACATAGGTTTAATGACTGCAATTAGAACAAGAGCAACTATAGCTATGATAATAAGCATATAGAGGGTGGAAGCGCCATCCCCTTGCGCTCTTTTATCAAGCCATAATCTCTTAAGCTCTTGTTTTAAGTTCATATCTTACCTTTTCTTATATTTTATCTTATGAAGCAGATGTCTTTCTTGGATATATTACACATACTGTTTCCCCAGAAGATAATTCTGTGGGTTGAGTTTTAAAATTATCTGCTGGGTCTGTCTTTTGATTTGCCTCAATTGCCTGATCTAATGTGCTTTTATCTGAAGAACAAACAATACACATCATTACTTTTTTTGAGCCGCTCGCTCCATATCTTAATATACTGTCCTTTGGATCAAAATTGGATATTGTCTCTGGATTATCAAAATATACTTGTGTCATTTCTATCCCGGTATTAACGGTAATGCCTTCTGCTGAAAGTGTTGATTTTGATCTAGTAAATGTAACTGGGTCTGTACAGCTTTCTGCTCCTGGATTATTTATTTGATCAGTTAAAAGTGTTTTTGTAGTCTTTGTAGGGTCTTTATTTAGTCCTGGAAGAACCCCTAGTATATTTAATAAAACACCTAAAATTGCAAGAGCAACAACTGCGGCAATCAACAATTGAAATGTTGATGAGGCTTGTCCTTTCTTTGTTAATTTTAACATAATTTGTTTTCACCTTTTTTATTTTTTATTTACTCTATTTAATATAAATATATTAATGAAATAATATTAACAAAATCTTTTTAAAGCTTCTTATATATTTAATTTGCTGATTTTCTTGGATAAACTGCACAAATGGTTTCTCCTTCTATTATTGAATTTATTGTTGTGTTGCTTATGCCGTTTTCTTGAAGTGCTTGCTCTAATCCGGTTTTGCCATCTTGCGAACAAATAGCACAAATTGCTACTTTTTTGCTTGATGTGGCAGTATATTTTAGTAATTGAGAATCAATTGCATCAAAATTTACTATGTCTTCAGGATTGGCAAAATAAACTTGCTCAGGCTCTAACCCCGTATCTCTTGTTATGCTTTCTGCTGAAAGTGTGGATTTTGATATAGTAAATGTAACAGGATATGTACAACTTTCTGCTCCTGGATTATCAATTAAAGATTTTAATAATTGTGTCGTTGCTATTGTTGGAGTACTCCCTCCACAACCAGCACAAATTGGGGTAGATACAGTATATGTAATTAATATTGCTAAAATAATTGAAATTGATAATTTTACTATTAAATTAAACTTATAATTTTTAGTTTTTTTAGATAACAACTCCACAATCCAAAATAAAAAAGAAAAAATTATATAAAGTACTGCAAAAATAAATATTACAGTAAATATAAAAAAACTAATTATTTGTTTATTACTGCCGACTATAGAAGACCATAAAATAGAAAGAATAATAAATAATATTAATACAAATGGACACCATTGTAAAATTGTATTATCTAACTTTCTATAATATTCATTATCGTATTTTGTAGATATGTTGTGCTTTTCTAACATTGAATCAAGGTATTCTTGATCTTCTTTTTTTGTGTTTTTCATATATTTTCACTAATTTTATTTAAAATAGTATTTAGTACTAAGATTAAATAAAAGAAATAGAAGATATAAGCTTTTAAAAAGCTATTGATATTGCAAGGTTTATTGAATTATAATTATATTAATAATAAAATTAAAGTTAATAATAAACCAAAAACTAGCTTGATTGTAAATCTTTATTTTAGGTTGTTTTTTAACCTAAACTCAAATTATCGCATGAGCAAAATTAAATATATAAACTAATATTGATGGCAATACAAGCATTAAAAGAACATCCCAACTATCTAGTTTATCTGGAGTGCTCTTATAGTCATCCCAAAGATATTGGTGCTTCTTTGAATGCTTTCTTATGTGTAATAAATACCACAATACCCCAAAGATTAAAACCGTAATAACCCAAATAACACTAAGTGCTATTGTTTTATCCATCTGTAAAAAGAACTTACCAGTAAATAACCACAATATTGTAATTAAACCATAAGTAGCGACCATAGAGAATACAGACTTAAAGATAAGTTTAGCTATGCTACTTTTAAATAGGCTTACGAGATTATTAAATAACCAAATAATCACAAACAATAAAGTCATTAAGATTAATAATACAAATATAAAAGTTAAGATAAAGGTTCCAACAATAAAGCCAAGTATAAGTATTACAATTGCTAAAAGAATAAATAAAATTTTAGTAAAGATGTTCATATGGTTTTTCACATTTTCTGTATTTAATTAAAATATTATAGTGTGGTATTGTTTATAAATATTAATTTTAAGAGGTTGTAGTATAAAGCCCATTATCTGGTTTAACATTAAAGAAAAATACACAGTATGTCGGACAATCGTCAGGATCTGGTGTAAGCTGCCCCTGCGTGTTTGTATCTAATCCATCTGGTAGCTGTGTCGTTCCTGGGGGCATAAAATCACAATATGCCCAAACATCCATTTTCAAATATCTCGGTTTTATTCTTATAATATTAAAGTCATTTTCGGAAAAAAGCCTTGGACCAGCAACAAAAGCCATACATTCTTCTGGAAGACCTGTATAATTTGTAATTGTAGTTTTAGAGATACTTCCTTTAAGCATTAAATCCTCAATAACAAAAGGAGTTTTTGCACTTGTTCCTGTACTCTTTACTGCAGAGACTAGCCCTTCTTTTAGTTTCTGATTACTTATTAATATTGATTGGTTTTGTGTACTGTTAATCATATTCATAATAATAACAAGAATAGCTGCACCAAGAATAAATCCAATAAGTAGCCTATAGGCTTCAGAAGCTGAATCATCTCCTTTTTTACTTAATTTAAAATTCATAATACCATGTTTGCTAATATCACTGTAATTATAAACAAAATTACAGCAACAGGAAGAGTTTGTGAAATCCTATATTTTACTAATGTCATATTTTCTTGCTCAATCATTGTTGTAAAATAAGTCATTATTAGAACAATCTCAATCAAATAAATCGCAACAATAATTGTAAAAGAAGTTGCACTTGCAAGTTTACCAATAACCTCAACATTGATTGCTGTACCAAAAGAAGATACAGACGTTAAATCCATTCCAAGTTCTGCAGTATTTATTCCTTCTAGAGATTGAGTCATGTCCTGTATTGCCCCAGAACTTGCAACTGATGCTAGAGTAGAAATAACCACCTTATGAAGAGTTGTTGTTACACCAAGGATAATTGGGCCAATAAACTTAGCCATACTATTTAGTGTTCCTGTAATTTCGGCAATCAGAATAGAAAGCAAACGATTGATCTCGTCTGTATTTCTTAGCTGCATAGAATATGAAATTAAAGTTTTTGCAGCAACATTAACTCCCATCTGCACAGAATCAACAACCAATTGCATGGCACTTGTTATTATTCTTGATGGATTGTTCTTTAAAGCACCATAATTTCTATCAAAAACTGCTGACTGAAGAGTTAGACCTAAGACTCTAATATTATCTACAGTTTTACCAAAAATATCCTTTGCAACTGTAGACTTAGGTAAAAATCTTCTGGTATGCTCAAAAGCATCTTCTATTGGCTTGTTTTCTCCAAGTCTACTTGCAATAATATAAAGAGCATCTTTAAATTCTTTTTCTTGATTTTCAGTTGCTAGTTGTATTTTTCTTTTATAGACACTTGTGGCATATGCCCACAAAGAAATGGAAGCAGCAACTGCAAACAATATAAAAAATATTAGATAATAAGGAGTTATAGAATTTTTAGGATCTTGCCAAAAATTTCTTTCATCAGCACATATAAAGGCAGGATCTAGAAGCTGTTGTTGTCTTTCTTCTCTTGTACAATCCCAATTTGGTGTAGTCGTGCCCTGTTCTCTTTCTAAAATCTTTTCTCTTGTCACACCATAGGCGTTTTGTAGCGTAAAACCAATAACTGCACAACTTACAAGAAGTATTGCAATTATTATAAAAACATTAATTTGAGCATTCTTAACTCTTAAATGATTCTTTTTTGGCAGCCCTGGAAAATCATAAGGTATGTTTGGTGGATTGTAGGTTGGTGGCCTTTTTTTAATAACCCCTTGAGCATAGAAAAAACAAGCTAATGGTATAATTACATTATAAATTAAAATTAAATAAATTGGTTGAGCAAGAGCAGAACCAGAAAATGCAGAGCCAACAGGTAAAACAATAATCAATAATAAAGGCAATAATATTCCAAGATAAAACATAATTGTTGCTGGCTGATTTAAAGTTCTTGCATAATCTTCTAATTTGCCTTTTACAGACTCTAGAGTTTCAGACATTGTCTGATCAAGAAGTTGATATCTCTTGCTTTCTGAAGATTCAATAACTGATGCTCTAATCTTCATTAATCCTTTCTTTAATTCTATAGAAATATCTCCCCAGCGATAAGCTAAATCATCTAATCCTTCGGCAACACTGTTTTTTATTCCGACCTTTACTTCCCAAAGTAATTTTTTAAGATCCTCAGCAATCTTTCCATGTCCATGTTCTGAAGCAAATTCTATTGCTTTTTCTAGATTAGGCACTAACTTCATAGACATTATCATATAACCTAAAATTTCAGGAACAAAAGTTAGTGCTTTTATCTTCTCATCAGCAACTTTCTTTAATGGATATTTCTGAAATGAAAGAAAAACAAAAATAAAAATAACTGCTGGTAGTCCAAATATCAAAAATAAAGCCATCATAGAATTACCAAAGGCTTCTGACAGGATAGTATATAGAAAAGCATAAGATAATCCTGAAATAAACAATGTAATAAATAGCCCTCCAAACAAAACAAGTTTAGTGGTTGCAGTATATTCTTCTGCAGTTAAGTCCCAGTCAAGAAAATCAATTGCTTTTTGGTATTCTTCGTTATATTTCCCATTTACCCCAAGGCTTGGAAATTTTTGGTATATTTTTTTACATAAAGTAACATATTTATCAGATGTTCTTTTTGTAAGCTTGTCTGAAGGTTTAGAAAAATCTCTAGAATCCACTGATATAGAACTATAAATTTCGCCAGGATTCTCTGTTGAGACCTTGAATTTTTTATACTTATCAGGCATTATACATCTGTTTTTTAATATTAAAATATATTTATAAAGGAAAGAAACATTTAAATACATGTTTATTTTATATCTTATTAATATAATAAAACTTAAGGAGCGATTAAATGGGATTTAAAATAATACATGATAAAAACAAATGCGTTGGTTGTGGAGCCTGTGTTGCTGTTTGTCCAGATAACTGGGCATACCAAGGAGAAAAACCAGTACCAAAGAAAACAAAAGTTGCAGAGATTGGTTGTAATCAAGTTGCAGCAGACAGTTGCCCGGTTTCTTGTATAAAGATTGAAGAAGAATGAATAAGTTATATTTTGGAACTGCCGGAATTCCTGGTGTGTCAAATGCCCCCATTCCAAAAATAAAAGATCAGACAACTACTGGAATTATGCAAGTCTCTTCTTTTTCTCTTGATGCTTTAGAGATTGAGTTTGTTAGAGGGGTTTATCTTAAGCTTAATAATAAAGAACAATTACAAGAGATAAGAAAGACAGCAGAAGAAAAAAACACTCTTCTTAGTATTCATTGCCCATACTATATTAATCTTAGTTCTCTTGATCCAGAGATTATTAGAAACAGCACAGGCTATATTACAAACTCACTATTAGTTGGACAAGAGATTGGCTCAAAAATTGCATTGTTCCACCCCGGTTTTTTTCAAAAACAAGAGAGGGCTGTTGTTCTTGAAAAAGTTTCTTTTGGTCTTGAGAAGATTATTTCTGAACTTGATAAGCGCGGAAACAAAGAGAAGATAAATATTGGTTTAGAATTGACAGGAAAAGAAACACAAGTTGGTTCTCTTGAAGATATCTTTTATTTTTTTGAAAAATATAAAGCAGAAAACGTTTTACCAGTAATTGACTTCTCACACCAGCACGCTCGTTTTGATGGTTATTTTAAAGATCAGAAAAACATTAATGCCTTCTTTGAAAAGCTCAATAGCTATCCTGATTATGTTAAGCAAATGCATTGTCACATGTCAGGAATTGAATACTCTCCAAAAGGCGAGAGAAACCATGTTATGTTAACAGACAAAGCAAACGACTTCCCTTACAAAAAGATACTAGAAAAATTAGTAGAAATAAAAGCAAGCGGTGTTGTAATCTCAGAAAGTCCAATACCACACCAGGATGCCCTACTTCTAAAAAAAGAATATGAAAAAATAAAATAATTTTATTTTTTACTTAATTCATCTGTTACATATTTGTAATATTGTTTTTTTGTCCAGTTACACTTTTCTGTGCCATTTGGCGCATAAGGACAATCACCTCCACAGGTACAAGTTCCCACCGAACAATAACATCTCGCGGATGCATCATCTCTTAAAAGATCAACTTCATTTACACAACTATCAGAGATACCTATTTTTGCATCTCCTGTTGTTGAAAATTTAGTTGTTGCAAGATAACCAACAATTGCACCAACAATTAAAGCTACTGCAATTAAAAAATACCATTTTGTTTTTTCGGTTTTCATTTTATTTCCTCCAAATTGATTAAATTTAAACTAAATCCCAGTCTTTCCCGCCCTTTTCCTTTAATCTTTCTTTTGCTGAAAGATTGCTTTTTGGAGAAAGCCCGTGTCTCTCAGGCGTTGGCTGCTGAGATGATCTTTTCATAATATTTGATTGCCTAGATTCTAAATTGTCTTCTGGTTCTTCATCGTCTTCAAAATTATCTTTAGATTTTGGAACTTCGATTTCGTCAATATCGTCATTATAAGGGTCGTCCTTCTTTCTAATAACCTCACAATCATTACCTGGACTACCAGTTCTTAAAGGTCTTGCACTTTGAGATGCTGCTGCATATCTTTGCCCATCTTTTGATTTTTTCATAACATTAATCTTATCAATACTATCTTGAGGCATAATCCCAATATTACCGCATTGCATACATTTCTGATTATTAGAATTTGGGTCTCTTGAAATATTTAAAGAATAACATCTTGAACAATATTTGTATAATACCATTTTTTCACCTGCTTAAATAAATTTATTTACAATTAATATGATAAATACAAATATTTAAAAGGATATTTTATTTAATCTATAATATAGCATAACAAAACGGAGTGAAAA
>DAOOON010000004.1:37996-43907 GCA_035387745.1 archaeon | reverse complement strand
GGGTAAGAGCGCGTCTGGAGCTTATTTTTTTATTATATCTTCGATTTCTTTTAGCTTCTTTACCATAAGCTCTTTAGTGTTGGCTTCAAGGTTAAGGCGAAGAAGTGGTTCTGTGTGGCTACCTCTGACATTAAACCACCAGTCAGGATATTCGATCTTTAGTCCATCAAGGGTTTTTATCTTTCCTGAAGAATATTTATTTCTTAGTTCTTTTATCTTCTTTTCTGGATTCTTTATTTTGTAATTGATCTCTGGGCTTTTATAGTATTTTCTAAATGGCAAAATCATTTTTGATAGCTTTTCTCTCTCTAAATAGTTCATTAAGATTATGGAAATAAAGATTGGAGCTTCACAATAATAAAACTCAGGAAGATAATAGTGCCCACTAATCTCTCCAGCAAACACAGCATTAATCTCTCTCATCTTTTTTTTAATAAGAGAATGGCCAACCTTGTATTCTACAGGAATTCCGACACTTGCAAGAACCGTTTCTTTAACAATGTTGCTGCTTCTAATGTCATAAATTATCTTAGATTTTGGTTTTTTCTCTAAGAAATATTTAGCAAGTAAAGCAGTAATAAAATCCATAGGGATTATTTCACCCTTATCGTCAACAAAGCCAACCCTGTCGCCATCGCCGTCAAAGGCAATACCAATATCTGCTTTGTTTTTCTTAACCTCTTTTTGTAATTCCTTTAAGGTTTCTATCTTTAATGGGTTTGCCTCGTGTTTAGGTTTAATCATGTCCATTTTTTTATTAATATAAATCACAGAAATTGGCAAATTAGAAAAGGCCTTAGAAACAATTGGTGCAGCCATGCCGTTACCAGTGTCAACAACAACTTTTAGTTTCTTTTTAATTTTTGAGTAAGACAATAGCTTTTTAAGATATTTTTCAGAAATCTCTTTTCTGATTATTTTACCAAGCTTTTTAGGCTTTGAAGATATTGCTTTTTTTTCAAGAATTATATTTTTTATATCTTGTATTTCTTTTGCGGTTGTTGGAACAACACCCTTTTTAACAAGCTTAAAGCCATTATATTGTCCAGGGTTATGCGAAGCAGTAATCATTATTCCAAAATCTGCTTTTAGTTCTCCAACAGAATAATAAAACAAAGGAGTATTAGTTAGACCAATATCAATAACATCACAGCCACTTTCAAGAACGCCTTTAACAACACTAGAAAAAAGCAAAGGAGAAGAAGCTCTTGCGTCTCTTCCAATAACAACAACTTTTGGCTTAAACTTATAGACTATTGCTTTTCCAATTAAATAAGCAAGGCTTTCGTTTATTTCTTTGGGGTATATTCCTCTTATGTCATTTGTTTTAAATGCCTTATCTTCTTGCATATTTATCTTCTAACCTTACTTCGTCTTTTTCTGAAAAATTACCAAAAGAAATTTCTAAAACTCTTGTTTTGTTCTTTCCTGCAACAAGCCTGTGTTCTTTGTTTTTCTTAATTATTACTTCTTTTCCTGCAGCAATCTTTTTCTTAGAATTACCAATCTGAACAATACCAGGGTCTAGAAAATACCAATGCTCTTCTCTAAGCTTGTGTTTTTGTAGGCTTAGGGATTCTCCAGGATTAACCTCAAGAATCTTAACTGTGCATTTTTGGTTTTTTGCAAAGGTTAGAAATTTACCCCAAGGCCTTTTTGTTTCTTTCATATATTAGCACCTGCAAAGTTTTAATTTTTTTAGTAGCAACTCAATTTCCATGCTTGCAACACCAGTAACAGAGTCTCCACCACCATAGTAAATATATATTTTGTTGTCTTTAACAATGGCCCCGCAAGGAAACACAACATTTGGAACATCCCCGGATTTTTCATAATCTTTTTCTGGCTTAAAGATCGGCTCATCAGTTCTTGCAAGTATCTTTGTAGGATCATTAAGATCAAGTAAAGCAGCTCCAACACTATAAGAGTGGTCTTCAGCAATGCCGTGATATAATAATATCCAGCCTTCTTTTGTTTTTATAGGCGGAGTTGCAGCTCCAACTTTTCTATAATCCCACCAGCCCTTTCTTGGTGCCATCCAGTTGTTTTCTTCTAGATATTTATTCTTGCCTTTAAACTCAAGATCATCAATTGCGCAAAGATCTATTTCGTTTTCAAGTCTATGTAAAACATAATATTTGCCATTAATCTTTTCTGGGAAAAAGCAAGCATCTTTATCGCTTATTCCTGGTGGAGATATTAAGATTGGCTTTGACCAGTTGTCCCAGTTGTTAGCAATAAAATCCTTAACAGAGATCTTTGTTAAAGCAACACGTGGCGCTGTTCTAACATCATAAGCAGTATAAAGCATATAGACGTTATCTCCAATCTGCGTAAGCCTTGGGTCCTCACAACCAGAGCTTTCAAATTCTGCTCTTGGCTTATAGATTGGTTCTGGTGACCTATAGTCAATAGTTATTCCGTCCTTAGAAGTTGCATAGCCCATTGTTGAGACATTATTATCTGATACTGCTCTATAAACAATATGCACTTTGTCATCAAGATATATTGCTGCAGGATTAAAAGTTGAGCGCGCTTCCCATTTATTCTTTTTGTTAGGTTTAATTATTGGGTTTTTCTCTGATCTAATAAATGAAATATTATTTAGAGTGTTTGGAAGCATCTGTTCAAACAAACACTTGGTATCAACAAAAGCAACACAGCAAGTGGTGTCTGCTGCCCCATAATAAAGATTTATGTAATTTCCATTTATTGTTGCTCCTGATGGAAAAACAATATCATTAACCATTCCATATTTTTCATAATATTCTTCTGTAGTTAGTAATGGCCCTTTGGTTCTTGCAATAATCTTTGTTGGGTCTTTAAGGTCCAGAAGAACTGCTTCAATACTAAATACTTTGTTTGAAGAAAAATAATCATAGATATAAGAATAGAATAATAGCCAGCCGTGTTTTGTCTTAATAGGCGGTGCACCAATCTCTACCTGGTCTTTTTCTCTTCTCTGTAGTGGTAAAACAAACTTGTTATGATTATTATACCATTTCTGCCAGAAATCCCTTGACCACATATCTTCTTCTTTATCAAATATTGCAAAGCAAACCTGTGCTGGTGGAGAGTCACTGTGATATGTAAACATGCACCAAATCTTGTTATTTATTTTTTCAGGAAACATAGTCATTGCTTTAGCATTAAATGGCGTAACAAGATGCCGTTCTTCAATCTTTTCAAGATCTTTAGTTATAGCAACAGCAACTTTTATTCCGCTTGCTCTAAATGGATATTCTGAAAGAGCAGTATAGAAAATATAATACTTGTCTTGAAGCTTTGTGATTCTTGGATCCTCACAGCCAAATTTATCAAAGCTTTCTTCAGGATAAATAAACACTTTTCTATTTTTAAAATTTAATCCATCAAAGCTTCTAGAAACACCAATACAAGACATCTCCATCTTCTGCTCATTAACCGGATGGAAATCATTACATGACATTGCTCTATAAAATAAAAATGTCTCATATTTTTTTTTAATTGCACAGCCATTGAAAGTAGAATGAGACTCCCAGCAGCTATTTTTATTTGGTTTTAGAATTGGATTTTTATCATATCTTTTAATAATCATAATAAATCAGATTTATTTCTTTTTAAGAATCTTAAGCTTAAGAGGCTTTTTCTCTCCTCTGATTAGGGCTTCAAGGAATGGCTCAAATTCAGTATAGGCAACACAAACAAAATTGTCTGCACTGCCATAATAAATAATTAGCTTTCCGTCTTTAATCACAGAGCCAAGTGCATAAACAATTCCACCTTTATATCCTTCACATTCATAATATTCCTTTGGTTCAAGTACTGGTTGTTTACAGCGATATAATATCTTTGTTGGATTATTAATATCTAGTAACATTGCTCCAAGTTTGTATTTTCCAGGATCGTCTTTATCTTCAGCATGATAGAACAATAACCAGCCATACTTGGTTCTTATTGGTGGAGGGCCAGCAGCTCTAACTTTTTTATCCCAGCGGTCAGCTCTGACTTCTGTTAGAAGATATTTGCTTTTTATGAATTTTCCGTCTTTAAAATCAAGATTATCAAGGTAATCAATTAGTATTTTCCCTGAATTAATGCTATGTAAGATTGCATATTTACCGTTTATCTTTTCAGGAAAGATTAACCAGTTTTTATTACACTCGCCTGGTGGAGAAATTATCTTTGGTTTTTTCCAGTTCCATCTTTTGTTTATAAAATCAGAAACTTTTATTGAGGTTAAGCCAACTCTTAAGCCCCCATCACAAGCAGTATAAGTAACATAGATTCTATCCTCATTTTCAACTCTAACAAGCCGTGGGTCCTCACAGCCACCCCAGCTTCCGCCAGATGGCGAGGATAAAAAAACATAAGGCCCTTTAACAATTTCATGAACATAAGCTGGATAAGAAAGTCTTTCTCTAATTACAAAACCGTCCTCAGACATTGCATAACCAAATCTGGACATGCCGTCGTCTCCAATAGCTCTGTACAAAAAATGAACCTTATCATCAATCAAGATCGCTGCAGGATTAAAAGTTTGCCAAGACTCCCAGCCATTTTCTGGTTTTGGACAAATTATTGGATTGTCAATAGACTTATAAAAAGTAAGTTCTGGGTTTCTATGTATTTTCTTTAATTTTGGTTTTAATCTATCAGAAAGACCAGTGTTTAATTTTTTATTAATTTTTTCATTTTTTAGATTATAGTCTTCTATTTCTTTCTTTTCAGAATAGGATTTATCTAGAGGTATGTGTTTAAGTTCTGTATTTGGATAAGTTTTTTTAATAATCTGTTTTTCTGTATTATCTATAATTATCTTTTTTATTTCTCTAGTTATATTTTCTTTAATGTCTATTGTTTCTTTTTTTTCAGGAACAATTGTCTTTTTTATGTCTATAGGTTTAGTTTCTCTCTTTTCTAAATCGTAATTTATTTTTTTAAGAAGAGCGGTTTTTTTAATAGTGTTCGTAAAAGTAGCCGGATTAAGTATCTCTTCTGGTGTGGTTTCATCTATAGATACTTTTCCTTTTTTAACGTAAGTTTTCATTTCTGCTCCAAATCTAAAATATATTTTATATTAACTATCAAAACCCTTATAATTATATGGTTTTATTCTAAGTTTGCATGTCTTTTGCCAAGATCTTTTTCTTTAACATTCTGTCTTTCCATAAGTAAGACAATAACTGCATCAAGGTATACTAGGCTTGCTTGTTCAAATAATGTTCCAAGTGGTTCAATTGATTTTTTTTTCTTGTCAGTCTTTGCTTTCGCATTAATCTCAATTATCAAGTCTGTGTTTCTGATTCTTTTTTTTTCTTTTGTTGTTTTCTTATTTGTTATAAGTATTACTTTTGCTTTTGCTTTATCTGCTTCTTTAATAATCATATTTG
This sequence comes from archaeon, assembly GCA_035387745.1. Lineage (GTDB taxonomy): Archaea > Iainarchaeota > Iainarchaeia > Iainarchaeales > CSSED10-239 > JAKQTP01. The sequence goes on along the minus strand of DAOOON010000004.1, from coordinate 38,535 downwards.
TGATTTCTGTTTTACCAGAGCCAGAGATTGCAACAAGCAAATCGTTTTTAGAGATGGCAGGAGTTGTGCTGTCTCCGATATGGTATGTTTTTATTCCCATTTGCATAAGCCTCATTGCAAAGCTTTCTGCGATTAGCCCACTTCTGCCTTGACCAGTAACAAACACTTTCTTTGAAGTTAGGATTTCTTTTACAAACCTGCTAGTTTTAATTTCACTAATGTCCTTTAAAGAAATTTTTATTTCATTTACTATTCTTTCAAGAATATCGTCAATGTCTTTACTCATATTTTTTCATTATTTCTTTCATTTTCTTGGCAACAGAAACTGGATCTTTAGCATTTGTTATTGCTCCACCAACAATAATGATTCCTGGCTTGTATTTTGCTATGCTTTCTATAGTTTCAAGATTAATTCCGCCAGCAATTGCGATTTTTTTACTATCCATAATCTTTGATAAATCAATAAGGGTTTTAAGAGGTTTAATTCCCATGTGCTGCATGTCAATTCCAGAGTGTATGCCAATATAGTCTGGCTTATA
>DAOOON010000004.1:15114-37896 GCA_035387745.1 archaeon | reverse complement strand
TTAAAGTCTTTAACTAAACCATTAAGTCCATAGATCTTGATAAAAGGTGTTCCAAGCTCTATAATATCTATATATTTACTAATTTTTTTACAAAGCTCTAAGGCTTTTTTCTTATCTGTGACATCAAGTGCTAATTGTAGTTTCATAATATCTCCAATTTGTTTATTCTTCTTTTGTGTTTTTCTAAACTCAAGGTTTTTGTTTTTCTCCAAATCTCAATTATTTCTTTTGCAGTCTTTATATTTATGTATTTTCCAGGCATAGAAATAATATTAGTGTTAAGATGCTCTTTTGCTTGCCTTGCAATTTCTTTATTCCAGCAAAGTGCACATCTTATTCCAGAATATCTGTTTGCTTGAATTGACATGCCTTGCCCTGTTCCACAAACAAGTATCCCAAAATGATTTTTATTTTCTTTAATCTTCTTAACAACTTTTTTTGCATAGTCGTTATAGTCGTCTTCTGGGTTGTATGTCTTTGGGCCAAGGTCTTGAAAGTCAAGTTTTGAAGTCTTTAGATATTCTTTAATCTTTTCTTTAAGCTCAAAGCCTGCGTGATCGCTAGCTAAAAAATATTTCTCAGTCATATATTCTTCCTTACAATTTTTGCAATCTGGCTAGATACATCAATCTTTTCTGCAGAATTATCAAGAGTGTTAGTTGATGCCACAAAACAATGTTTCTTAAGTTTAGATAATGCGCCTTCAACAAAGACACCATGTATTCCAATAACATAGAATTTTCGTGGTTCGTATTTCTTAAGTTGTTTAATATTTTCAATTATGGTGTGGCCAGTACTAATAATATCATCAATGATAATTATGTCTCTGCCTTTTGCGCTCTTTATCTTAGGTAAAGAAATCACAACTTCCCTTGCGCTTTTCCTTTCCTTTAAAGCAACTACTGGCTTTTCTTTAAATGCTTTAGCCACATTAACAACCCACTGTAAACTCTCGATGTCTGGTCCAACAAAGATTGGTTTTTGTATTTTTTTCTTTTTAAGATATTCAATAATTGGCTCGTCAAGATTAATTTCTATGCCATTAGATAATGCGTTTTTTATATTTTTGATTCTATGAAGATGAGGATCAACACAGAAGATCTTATCGCAGCCCTCAAAAAGTTTATTCATAACTTTTATTGAAACACATTCTCCATCTCTAAACCTCTTGTCGCTTCTAAAGTATGGAAAGTATGGGGCAATCAGATATATTCTTTTTGCTTTTAGGTCTCTTGCAGTGTATATTGCAAACAAGGTTTCAACAATCTTGTCATTTAATGTTAGACTTTTAGTGTTTTGAAAATTCTGTACAATAAAAACGTCTTTGCCCTTTAAGTCTTTTCCAAAAGTAACATCAATTTCTCCATCTGGGAACTTTGTAGTTTGGATTTTAGAAAAAGAAAGATTAAGTTTTTTTGCAATTTCTTTTGCGATTTTTTCTGTTCCTGAGCAAGCAACAATTATAGTTAATCACCTATATAATTTATAGTAATATAGATGAACATAAGCTTTTTAAATATGGTCTTTTCTAGTGTTATCTGTATCTTATTTTAGTGAATAGATATATTGTTATACCAATTATTAAGGCACAAATAAAATAGGTAATTATCCAAATGGTTGTTGTGTTTTTGCTTTTTCTAGAGTAATCTATTGGTGGCATTTCATCATTTGGTTTATAATCTGGGCTATCAGAGGAGACCACATTATATTCTGGGTCTTTATCTTCTGGCGTAACAATAATTGGATTATTGTCTGTATTTTCTGTGTCGGTGTTTATTTCAGAAATAATCTCTTCTGTATCATCTGCCTCTTTTGAAATAGAATTTCCACCACTTGTTGTTCTTACTGTTCCAAGTATTCCTGAATATCTAAGATTACTTACTGTTATTAGGTTTCCATTTAGAACACAATCTATTCCGTTACTAGAATAGCTTTCGCTTAAGCATTCAGTAAAATCATATTCGTTAGCATCCAAGCAATTAGAACTAATGTCTGAAATTGAAGTTATTGCTTCATTTTCTACACAAAGCGAAATAAAATTATTATTTTCAAGATAAAGTGTTTTGTTCTGGTCTTCTTGAAGTTGCCCGTTTAAGTCAACAACCACGCCTGCATTTGTTTTAATAATTTTTATTACAGATAAATCAAGTGTGCTTTCTGAAAAGTTATGATCAAATTCCAAAATTGGTGTTTGGGCGTCATAAATTTTTATGGTTTGTACACCAGTAAATATTCCTACAATATTTGTGTCGTCATCAATTGTGATATTTAAATCATCAATTCCTTCTGTTTCAACAATACCTAAACTCCCAACAAAAGTATCATTTGCATCAGGGATGTTGTCTTGGTCTTGATCTGCAATAGTGTTATCTATTGTCACATAAGAATCATCTGTTGTATCAAAATAATCATAGTCAAGATTAGTTGCACTTATTGTAAAGCCAACAATGCCATCATCGTCTTCTTCCTGTATAACATAAGTTGCATTGTAATCATTTGTATTATTTGTAACATTTATGTCTCCAGTTACTTCTACACCATTTGCATAGAAAATCACATTTAGGTCTTCTGATAATGTTCCTGTAGAAATAAAAGACAAATTTATTTGGCTTCCAACTTTTGCATAGTCTGTATAAAAATAATTTGACGCAATTGTGATTGTTGAAAGAGAATAGATTGGTTCAGAACGATTAATATAGAAATAATCACTTAGATTAAAGTCCGTACATAGTGGTTCAGTATCACAAACACTTCCAAGAATTAAATAATTTCCATCTTCTAGTGCAGAAACGTCCCAAGAAATGTTTGTGTCTGTAAAATTGTTATCAATTACAAATATATTTCCGTCGCTATCCATATAATTGATATCATAAGTCAAATCATCATTATTTGGATCAGTTGCAGGATTCCAAGAAAGTTCTATGGAATTAGTGTCGTATGTTGCTAAAGGAATTGGTGTGATAAAAGAAGTTTCGTTTGGTGCAAGGTTTGGTAGTTCTGCAAAATAATAGTTTACATCAAGAGTTGTAATGTCTTCTCCATCAACAGCAGTCACTTCTAAATTTACTCCATCATTGTAAGTTTCTCTTCTTGCAAAATGAATGTGAGCGTCTGAACAGCCAGATCTATGAATCGGTAGGTTCCAGTTTCCTCCTGTTCTGTTTGCTGTAAACCAATTGTCGGTGTTATCACAAAGACTTGTTGGTTTATATGCAAGATTCCAACCTCTATTCGTTGCTGTGGAGTCTTGATAAAGAACAATATAGAAATTGCCATCAGATATATTAACATGATTTGTTCCAATTGTACCATCAGGGTTTGCAGTTATTGGAATCAGATGATGTCTTACATAATGTGTTGAAGGTGTGTGATCGTGGTTAAATGCCGTATTCCTTGAAATCGTTCCAACAAGTTGTGTATTTGAATCATCTCTCCAATCGCTTGTAAAATAACTTAATGGAACGCCAGCTCCCACAACATAAACAAAAAGATCTCCTGAATTATTTGTGCTTACTGGTTCAGTATTAAATTCAATCCATAGATTCATGTTTGAATCCATTTCAAAACTATTATACATTTTAAAGATATGATAATTTTGTCTCCATAGATTTACCCATGAGGGAGCGTTATTCCAATTTGTTGGAGAATCAATAAATATAATTTCAGGATAGATGGTGTCAGGATATACTCTATCATAGTGCCAAAAACCAGTTGTTTCATTATAATCCATAGAGTAAGTTGAAGGCGTTTCGCTTGAGCAAGTACCATCCACAAAATAATCCCAACACGTTCCACCATCCCCATTGATTGCAGAAACTAAAAGATTAACGTCGTTTCCAGAATACTCTGTAATATTTGCATCAATTTGGTATCTTCCAAAATAAGATATATCTAGATCAGGAGTTATTGTTATTTCATTAATTGTAATTGCATAAACATTTCCAATTAGCAATACTAAAAAAAACAATAATAAAAAACACCTATTCATAATCATCATAAATATATATTACAATATAATTTATATATATTTTCGATATTTAATTAGATATAATTAATAAGAGAATTAAATATCTTCCAGCACTGGTTTTCCTTCAATAAATTCTGATGGCAACCCTTGTTTCTTAAAGTATTCAACCATTGCTATACAAGCAAACTTTTCTGTTGAGTAGTGTGTTCCACCAAGAAGATTGATTTTCTTTTCTTTTAAGTATTCGTGTGCTTTTTGGGAATGGTCGTTCTTTACAGTAATTCCTGTAACATAAAGATTTATGCCTTTTGGTATTGTCTTTAGAATATCAAGATTATTTCCACCACCTGCTACAAGTGCAATTCTTTTGTCTTTGATTTTTTCTAAACCGTATTTGTAAAATTTGATTTTATGTCCAACTGCTTTTTCAAATCTTTTTATTATATCTGAAACTTTATCAGTATCTATTGTTCCAATAACTCCGCATCTTGCCCCAAAATAAGGCGCAAATTGAGTTTCAACTTTAACCCCAAGTTCTTTTGCAAGTGTGTTTGTTGTTGAGTATCTCCCAAAATTATCCAAAGGAACATGGAGATTATATACAGATATTCTTCTTTCTTTAAATATTTTTAAATCCTTTTCTGAGATTGAAGTAAATATTGGTTTTTTAGTAATATCCCACGTCATTGGATGATGCACAAACAATAGTACATCAGTTTCTTTCTTTGCAAGTATTTTCTTTATTACAGAATCTTCAGGGAAAACAGCAGTATATACTTTTTTTATATCTTCTGAGAAATCATAGACTATTCCCATAGATCTTTTCTTAAAGTTTGGAGATAAATACTTTTCAGTTCCAATCTCTTTCCAATCATCAGTTAATCCACGTCTTAATATAAAGTCAATTTCTAGTTTATCATACAAGTTTTGTGCAATCATAGTTAATAGTAATAACACTTATAATTTTAAATGCTTTGTAAATTATATAAAATATGAAAAATCAAGAATTTTTTTTAAAATATAAAAACTATAAGATTGAAACAAAGCACCTAATCTTAAGACCATTAAAACTAAGCGATGCTAATGATATTTATCAAGCAATGCAAGATAAAATATTTTCTAAACAAATTTGGATAATTCCTTGGCCTTACAAAATGAGTGATGCTACTAAATTTATTAAAGATGCAAAAAAAGAATTTAAAGAAATCAACACCAACACTTATCTTTGGATTATTGCATAAGAAAGACAAGAAGATAATTGGCGTTGAATCATTAAATAATATTCATTTTAGAAACAAGAATTGCGAAAGTGGAAGTTGGATTTCAAGAAAGTATTGGGGTAGTGGATTAATGGCAGAAGCAAGACTTGAAATCTTTAAGCTTGCGTTTAAAGATTTGAAATTACACAAAATCAATTCTATGGTTTTAATAGACAACATAAGAAGCCAAAAGCACATTGCAAAGTTTGGGTTTAAACAACAAGGTTATTTTAGAGACGAAGTTGTAATCTATGGTAAATTTAGAAATGCATATTATTATGAATTATTAAATAAAGAATTTAATTATAATAAACTAAAAAAGAAATTATTGAAATCACATGAAAGTAAAACTAAAAGATAAAATCTTTACTTATCGTTTTGCTACTGAGAAAGATATTGACATCATCAATAAATTTGATATTAATATCTATAGACAAGTAAACCATGATTTTTATTTTAGGCACACAAAAGAAATACTTAAAAATATGATTTCAAAAGACAGAAAAATAATGCTTGTGTTTTTTGATAAACAATTGGTTGCTTGGGCAGGGATAAAAATAAAAGCCGAGCCGTTTTATGCAAAAATCTATAATTTTACAGAAAAACAATTATCCAAATCAAGTGTTTTAATCGCAACAGCGGTTTCTCCTAAGTTTAGAGGCTATGGTATTCAGAAGTTTCTAATAAAAAAAAGAATAGAATATTTAAAAAAGAAAGGCAAGAAATATTTTTTACATTCCGCACATCCAGAAAATAAATATTCCATAAACAATATGTTAGAATCTGGCTCAAAATTTATAAAGAAAGACAAGAGCATAAATGATGGCAGAATTGTAAATTATTATTTGTTAAAGATATAAAATTAATAAAAACAAAGGAATAAAACCCTTTAAAAACATTATTCTTCAGTAAATTATATTAGTATTTTTAAAAACGGGGGTAATAAAAATGGAAGTATTAAATACGATAATAGGAATTGTTGCATTAATTTGTGCAATATGGGTAATATATGATGTATTTACTAATAACAAAAAATTAAAAACCGAAATAAAAATTATTTGGACAATCGCTGCAATAATATTTAGTATTTTAACAGCAATAGTTTATTTCATAATGTATAAAATGAAGAAATAAATAATACATTCCTGCAATCCTTTGCAGGTCCTTTTTTTATTTTTATCTATTTCTTTTATAATACATTTGTCTCATAATATATAATATTCTATTTTTAGAAAAGGAGCTGAAAGAAAATGAGTGTTAAAGAAAATGATTGGGTATCAGTTGAATACGAAGGAACTTTAAGTGATGGTCAAGTTTTTGATTCCAGTAAAGGTAGAGAACCACTTAAATTTAAAGTAGGTATTGGAATGGTAATTCCTGGGTTTAATAATGGAATAATTGGAATGGAAGTTGGTGAAGAAAAAGAAATAAAAGTTTCTCCAAAAGAAGGCTATGGTGAAAAAAACACAGAAGTTGCAAAATTGCCTAAAGAGCTTTTATCCGGAATTAGCGATTTACAAGAAGGAAAAGAAATTATTGTAATGTCTGGTATGGGACCACTAGCAATAGATATTATTAAGATTGAAGAAACTACAATTGATGCAATACTGAACCATCCACTTGCTGGGAAAAATTTAATTTTTAAAATTAAACTATTAGAGATTCTTTCAAAAGAAGAAGCAGAAGAGATGGATAAAATGTTATCACAGGCTTGCGATAGTGATTGTTCACATTGTCAAGGAGAATGTGGAGAAGAACACGAAGAACATTGTGATTGCGGAGAAGAAGACTGCGATTGTGAAGAAGAACATTGCCAATTGTGAAGGTAAGGATTGCGATTGTAAAGAAGAGAAGAAGGAATAAGTTCTTCTTTTCTTTCTGTTTTTGATAAAATAAAGCTTTTTATATTCTTTTATTCTTATTATTTGTGTGTGATTAATTATGCTTGAACTAAAATTCATTAGAGAGAATTCTAAGAAAGTTAAAGAAAATATAAAAAAAAAAGGCAAAGATATTCTTCTTCCTTTAGTTGATGAAATTATAAGACTTGATGAAGAATACAGAGCAAATATCCAAGTGGCAAACGACTTAAAACACAAAAGAAATAGTGTAACAGACAAGATTGCAGAAAACAAGCAAAAGGGATTACCAACAGAAGACCTTTTAGCAGAAGCAAGGAAATTCCCTGATCAGATTAAAGTTATAGATGATAAACAAAAAGAACTATTTGAAAGAATTATTGATATTCAAAAAAAAATACCAAACATAATGTCAAGAAAGACACCAATTGGTAAAGACGAAACAGAAAATAAAGAAATTAAAAGATTTGGAGAACCAGAAAAAAAAGACTTTGAAGTTCTCAATCACGGAGAGCTCTCAGAAAAACTAAATGTCGCAGACTTTGAAGCTTCAAGAAATGTTTCAGGAAAAGGTTTCTATTATCTTAAAGGAGATTTAGCGCTCCTAAACAGAGCACTAATAAATTATGCTCAGGATTTCCTAAACAAGAAAGGCTTTACTTATGTTTTAACGCCATTAATGATTAACAAAAAAGCTTGTGAAGGAAGTGTGGACTTTTCTTTCTTTAAAGAAATGGCTTACAAGATTGAAGGTGAAGACCTTTACATGATTGCAACCTCTGAACATCCAATCATTTCTATGTTTTTGGACAAAACAATTGATGAAGAAAGATTACCAATTAAGATTTTTGGTTTTTCATCATGCTTTAGAAAAGAAATAGGCAGTCATGGCCTTGATGAAAGAGGGTTATTTAGATTACATCAGTTTGATAAGGTTGAGCAGATAATTATTTGTAAACCAGAGCAATCAGAAAAACTATATGAAGAATTAATTAAAAATACAGTTAAGATTTTTACCTCAATGGAACTACCAACAAGAACGCTGGAAATTTGTTCTGGAGATCTTGGGGATTTAAAACATAGAAGCGCAGACATTGAAGTGTGGTCTCCAAGAAACAACAAGTATATTGAAGTTGCGTCTTGTAGTAATCTTACAAGTGCTCAAGCAGTCCGATTAAACATTAAGGCAAAGACAAAGCAAGGCGAAAAATATTTTGTTCATACACTTAACGACACAGCAATAGCAACCTCAAGGGCGCTTGTTGCAATACTTGAAAATCATCAGACAAAGGAAGGCACAATAAAGATTCCAAAAGTCCTTCAAAAGTACATGTATGGTAAAACTGAGATAAAAAGAAACGATATCTTTTGATAACTAAAAAATCAATATATATATATATATATATATATATATATATATATCTTTTATTTATTTATGTTATTAATAATATAAATAGAGAGGCACAGAGATCATGAAAAATAGTAAAGCAAAAGCTATAACTCCAATAGTTGCAACAATTCTTTTAGTAGTAGTTGCAGTAATTCTTGTAACTATAGTTTTAAACTGGGGAAAAAACTTTACAAATTCTTCGGTTTCAAAAACTGATAGTCTTGTCAACTATAATGTTCTAAACGACAAGCAATCCTTCATGCGCTTTAAAAGCGCACAAAACGGCATGTATATCTTTGATTATTATCCTCCAAGCAATACTGATATTAATTTTAAAGTTGTAGGTTATTCTCTTCTAGGCTATAACGACTATATCCCGCTAGAACCAGAAAAAGAGATCACCCACGCAGGCGAGTTCATGCTTCCTTTAGGGATTATTAACGAAGAAAAAATATCAATTGCTTTATTACTAGAAGACGGCAGTTACCTAACCTTTAATAATGTAAAAAACACAAACAGAAGCCCAGCTCCTAGTCAATGCCCTACAGGCTTTGTTCCAGTTCCAGGAAATTATCTTTATGGCACCGAAGGTTTTTGTGTTGCCAAATATGAGATGAAAGTAGATGAAAATGGAGATGGACTCGGCGATACTAACGCCAGTTGTAAAAATGAATTATATTTAACTTGGCAAAATAACATAAATGCAAGTTGTAAATATAGTGTGCCTAGCAGAACAATAGTAAGCAGTGCAGAAGGTTATCCACTAACAGATATTAATCAAACAGATTCAATATTGGCGTGTGAATCCATTGGGGGTCATTTAATAACAAACGAAGAATGGATGACTATTGCTCGAAATATTGAAGTTGTTCCAAGCAATTGGTCAAGTGGGGCTGTTGGTCAGGGGTCTTTAAAAAGAGGGAATGCAGGAGATGTTGTAGCAAATGTATCATATGATGGAGCTGATCCAGAATCAGGAACCGGAAGAAATCAACTAGCAATGTTAAAGCTAACAAATGGCAGTGAAGTTTGGGATCTTTCAGGAAATGTTTTAGATTGGACTGATAGAACCACTTCTGATTTTTATTTGGATTGTAATAAATTAATAGGTAGTGATTTTGGAGATTGTGATGAACGGAAAGGTGGTTTTGAATATAATGGATCATTTGAAAATTATTCTGATGCTTTTGATTATGTTGATTTTACAAAAATAGGATATAAGGAATTGTTTTTATTAAATTCAGATTATAATAAAGATAATGGATTAGGTTATGTTAGTTTTTTTATGGATTCTGGCCCGCCCCATGCGTTTTTGCGTGGCGGCGACTGGAGCGCCGCTACGACCGCCGGAGTTCTGTACTTGTACGCGTACAGCGAGCCGTCTACCACGAACATCGCCTTCGGGTTTCGTTGTGTTGTAGAGCCGACGTGACCGAGGTCCGTTGTTATGCCTGACCACTGACCTCTGGACCACTGGCTCCTGGCATATCGTCCGTTTGTCCGTTAGTCAGTAGTTTCCAAAAGGTCGCGGAAGTATCCGCGAGCCTTTTGCGTGCGCAAAAAAAATTAATTTAAAAATTGGGAAAAATAATGTGGATCTCTGATAAAGGAGTTGCTAGTTTTAAAATCTATCAAGATATGTTTCCTGTTGTTGAGAAAATATTGACAATTTTAAATGATTGCGAAAACAAAAATAATGATGTATACTTTTATTTTCTGATTGAGGATACAAATAAAACTGCAATAGAGATATTGTCTTATGTTGCCAGTGGCTATAATAATTATGATACAAATCTTAAAGCAATAGAGTATAATAAAGCCAGAAATGCAATTTCTATAACCCAGTCTAATTTAATATTATTAAATAATAGTAAACTGATATCTGATGAAGATTTAAAAGAAAATTATGATGCTTTAGAAGAAAAACTAAAAATGATTTCTGGAGTTTTAAGAAAAATTCAAAAAAGATGAATATATGCTTGATGATTTAAAAGTATATAAGGAAAGCTATGACTTCTTTTTGTGGCTTTGGCCTTTAATTAATAAGTTCCCAAAATCTGAAAAGTATGTTTTAGGCGAAAAGATCAAATTATGTTTTATTGCTTTCTTTGAAAATATAGTTTCTTATAATTATAATTTTGAAAGACAAGAGTCTTTAAAAATAGCAAGTGTAGAAATAGAAAAACTAAGATTATTTATAAGACTTTCAAAAGATCTAAATCTTATAAATTTTAACAAATATGAGATTGCATCAAGAAAAATTAATGAAATAGGTAAATTGCTTGGCGGCTTATTAAAAACAACTTAATTTAAAAAATATTTCAATCTATCTTCTTTTGGGTTTTAAACCTAGGCTATACTAAATAACACAACCGTTTTTGCGTGGCGGTAACTGGAACAACGAAACGAACGCCGGAGTTCTGAACTTGAACGCGAACAACAATCCGTCTAACACGAACAACAACATCGGGTTTCGTTGTGTTGTAGTGTCTACCCACATTACTTGTGGGTTTACAAAGAGTTTGTTTGTATTATTTGTTTTTAAAAACAAACAAAGATTGTATTTAAATGATCAACTACATTTGGTATATTCCTGGCAGGTATTTTTGCCTTGTATTAAAAAATGGATACCAAATATGCCGAAAAAATGCAAAAGTTATTGTAATTAGTACTTAAAAAAAGGGATATTACAATAATCTTTTTTTAAAAAGAAAAAACATGAAAACATATAACAATTTATGGTCAAAAATAACATCTTTTAAAAATTTAGTTTTAGCTTACAATAAAGCAAGAAAAGCAAAACCACAAACAAAAGAAACATTAGAATTCTCACTTAATTTAGAGAAAAATCTGTTATTGATTCAAGAAGAACTATTAGCAAACACATACACTCAATCAAAATATCGCGAATTTATAGTTTTTGATCCAAAACAAAGAAAAATTAAATATTTGCCATTTAAAGATAGAGTAGTTCATCACGCACTTGTTAATGTCATTGAACCGATTTTTGATAAACGACTGATATCAACAACTTATGCTTGTAGAAAAAACAAAGGTACACACAAAGCTCTAAAAGACATTAAAAAAACAATTTCACGCGAGTTTAGATTTACAGGTTATTGCTTAAAATGCGACGTTAAAAAATATTTCCCAAGTATTGATAAAATTATCTTAAAGCAAGTAATTGAAAAAAAGATAAGATGTAAGAACACAAAAAAATTAATATTTGATATTATTGATAGTGATTATTCGAATTTTGGAGAAGATAAAGGGATTCCTATTGGTAACCTTACAAGTCAATTATTTTCAAATATATATCTTAACGAATTAGATCAATATATAAAACACAAATTAAAGATTAAATATTATTATAGGTATGTGGATGATTTTATTATTTTAGAAGATTCAAAAAAGCAATTAAATTACTATAAAAAGAACATAAAATATTATTTAAAGAAACGGTTAAAACTAGAAATTCCAAAGCAAAAAATCAACCTTTTTGAAATAAAAACCGGAGTTGATTTTGTAGGATATAAAATATACCCAGAATATGTGTTTTTAAGAAAACGAAATATTAAGAAATTTATAAAGAAACTAAAGATTTTAACTTACGAAAAGAACTTCTTCAAAGTAAAATCCTCAATATCTAGTTATTTAGGATATTTTAAATTTGCTAATTCCTATAAGATTTTAGATCAAATATGGGCAAATAATCCTTATTTTTTAAAAATCAAACGGTTATTGTAATAGCCATTTTATCAACTTTAATATTTAAAAAAATATCGCTATAATATATTTATAATTAACTCCCTACCATTGGGGATCTTTTAGGTTCACAAAGGTAGGATTTCTTTAAGTGATTTAAATGTCTGATTCTATAAAACGAGTGATGATATTTATTGATGGCAGTAATTTCTATCGTGAGCAAATATCTAACTTTAATGTTTAAAAACGTTTCGTTACCTATATATAATATTAGCTCCCTGTTGTTGAAAATCCAAAAGATTTTCAATGGCAGGCGGTCTTTTATGTGATTTAAATGTCTGATTCTATAAAGCGAGTGATGATATTTATTGATGGAAGCAATTTCTATTATTCTTTAAGGAATTCTTTTTATAAAACCAAAATTGATTTTGAAAAGTTTTGTAATTTTCTCTCAGAAAATGATGATTTAATAGTAATTAAATATTATAATTCGGTATTAAATATAGACGATGATGAAGAAGCATATAAAAAGCAACAACTGTTTTTTGATAGTTTAAGAGAAATTTCTGTAATGGATATTTTTTTTGGTAGATTAGAAAAAAGACCAGATGGTAAGAAATCAGAAAAAGGGGTTGATGTTAAACTTGCAGTTGATATGGTTGTTAATGCTTACAAGGATAACTACGATATTGCAATACTTGTTTCTAATGATGCAGACTTTATTCCAGCAATAGAAGAAATAAAAGCTCTTGGAAAGCAAGTAATTAATGTTAGTTTTCCAAAAACAAAATCGTATCATTTAAATAAAGTTTGTTCTAAAACTATTAAGATTAATGATATATCAAACTACCTAAGAGAATAAAAAGAGAATCAAAAATGCATATAAAAGAGCTTGTGTTAAAGAATTTCAAATCCTTTGACTATACTACTATACCTTTTAAACCAGGATTTCAAGTTATTGTTGGTCCAAACGGTTCAGGAAAAAGTAATATTATTGATGCTCTAATCTTTGGTTTTGGTTCTACTTCTCTAAAAAGACTAAGAGTTGATAAGACCGCTAATCTTGTTAACCAATCTGCTAAAGACAGAACAGCAAGAGTTAGAGTTGTTTTTAACCACGAAGGTAAAGACATAGACATTATTAGAGAAATAGACGAATCAGGAAAGTCTGTTTGTATACTTGATGGCAAAAGAAAAGCCTTAAACGAGATCACTTCTTTTTTAGAGGAAACCGGAATTACTGCTGATGGCTATTACACTGTTCAGCAGGGAGACGTTACAAAAATAATTAACATGAATCCAGAAGAGAGAAGAAAAATAATTGAAGACATTTCTGGAATCTCTTTATTTGATGAACGAAAAAAAGAAGCACAAGATAATCTTGATAAAGTAAATAAAAGACTAGATAAAGTTTCAATAGCACTAAACGAAAGAAAACCATATGTTGAACAATTGTCTGCAGAAAGAGAAGCAGCGCTTAAGTTTAAAGAGCTTGATAGTCTAGAACACATCTACAGTTATAATCTATACAATAAGCAAACAGATGAATACAATAGTGAGCTATTTCTTGAAGAAGCAAAAATTACAAAACTTATTAGCGATATTGATGTTAAAAACCAGAAGAAAAAAGAACTAATGCTATTGATATCAGAATATGAAAACAAATTAGAGAATATTAATAATGATTTGATTGCACATTCAGAAAAAGTACAATCAACAGTTGGTAGAGAGCTTTCAGAGAACAAGGCAAATAAAGAGATTATTCAAAATAATCTTAATCTTAGAAAAGAAAATATAGAATACTTAGAAAACGAAAACCAAAGACTTTCTGGCGAGCTTTCAGAACTAAAAAAAGAAGAGCAATTAGTTAAAGCAATAATTAAAGAACAAGAAGGAAAATTAAAGCTTAAATCTAAAACAAAAGACAACCTTAAAGAACAGATAAATAAGCACTCTAAGGAATTTGAGGGTGTTAGAAAGATACAAGAAGAGCTTTACACAAGACTTTCAAGTATAAACAAAGACATAACCCAAAAGCAAGAGGATTTTTTCTCAAATAAAACAAAGATGTCAGCCTATGAGTTTCAAAAAGAAACAATTGAAAAGCAAAGCAAGGAAAAAGAAGCAGAGACAAAGGCACTACTTGAAAGAAAAAAAGAAATAGAGGGAATTATCTCAAAACAAAGAAAAGAAATAGCAACTCTAGAAAGCGAAATCTCAAAATTATTCCAAAAATTAAAAATCGAAGAAAAAGAAAAAGAAGATCTTCAAAAAGTAATATCTCAAAAAACCATAGAACTAAATGGTTTTAGAAAAGATCTATCTTTTAGTTCTTTAGCTCTTGACAAAAGAGAAAAGTTAAAAGCAAATCTAAAAAAACACAAAAGTTTTATTGGTTTTTTAGATGAATTTGTTACTCTTGAGAAATCTCAAAAATCTATTTATTCTAATTATGTAATTTTAAAGGACTCTAAAGATATCCCTGTAATCCTTAAAGAAATCGGAGAACACACAAATATTAATTTTGTAGTTCTTACAACACTTGATATATCTGAAAAAGAACTATCAAAGATCTTTTCAGAACACGCAGGTACAAAGACAAAGGCACAAAGCATTGATGGCTTTTACTTTGATGGCTTCTGTTATAAGAAGATATTGATCAAAGACCCAAAAGAGCTTGAAAGCAAAATTTCAGCAACAGAAAAAGAGCTAGAAAAAGCAAAATCCAAGCTTTTAGAGATTATTAAATGCCACGAAACAAGTAATAAAGGGCATTTCGAAAAAAATAAAGAACTAACAGATTTACAAGTAAAGCTTAATACTAATATTGCTGCTCTTGATGAGATTATTGAAAAAACAGACAATATAAAATCAGCAAGTACAAGTACAACAACCATTAAGACAATTACACAAAATCTTGGACAGATTAAAGACGAAACCTCCGCCCTTGATAATATACTTGTTACTTTAAGAAAAGAAAAGCAAGAGATAGAAGATAAGTTAAAAAGTTTAAATCTTGGTGCTCAGACAACCTTAAGAGACGAATATGATTCTTTAGTCTCAGAAACAAACATCCTAGAACAAAGCCTAATTTCTAAGAATGCAGAAGAAAAAACAGTAAAGGAAAAAATAGATAGTAAATCTAGTCTTATAGAAATAAATAATTCTAAACTTAAAGAACTGAAAACTCAAATGAATAATTATAGTGACCAAATCTTAGAGATTGACAACAAGATAAAAGAAATAAACAAAAAGTTCCAAACCGAAGACCAGAAAAAGCAGGACATGTTTCAAAAGAAATCAAAAGTCTCTCAAGAGTCTTCTTTGATTAATCAGCAGATACACGAGATTGATGTTTCTATTTCAGAAATCAATCTTGAAATTAATGATGCAAGATTAAATATTAATACTTTAAAAAGCAAAGTTCTTCAAGCAGATCAAAGTCTTAAAATGCTTGAGGTTAAAGAAAAATACGAGACCGTTGAGTTTACAATAGAGCAGCTTTACTCAAAGCTAAGGGCAATAAAAAGAGACAAGAACGCTCTTGGGAATATCAATTTTAATGCAATCGATTCCTATGAAAAGCTTGCAAAGGAATATGCAGAGATTATTGAGAAATTTGATATCATTGTTGCAGAAAAAGCACAAGTTGAAGCAATGCTAAATGAAATCAATATGAAAAAAACAACAATCTTTATGGATTGTTTCAATAAAGTTAATGCTGAATTTAAAAATGTCATATCAAAGATGTCTAAGTCCTTAAAAGGGTCTTTAGAGCTTTCAGGTAATGATCCTTTAACCGCTCAGCTAATGATTAACATAACAAAAAACGGCCAAACCAAAAACATAGACATTATCTCTGGTGGAGAAAAAACCGTAACAGCTCTTGCTGTTATTTTTGCAGTACATGCCTATAAAAAATCTCCATTCTATATTCTTGATGAAGTAGATGCTGCGCTTGATGATCAAAACTCAGAGAGCCTTCTAAATTATATCAAGGAATTGTCAAAATCAGTAGCAGTAATATGTATTACCCACAACAGTACAATTGTTTCTGGTGCAAACCAGGTTATTGGCGTAACTCTAAAAGGTAATTCTTCAGTTATAGGCCTAGATATGGCAAGATAAGCTGTTTCTAGAGCTTTTTTTCTGTTTTTTTTAAATTAATCAAGTTTATAAGCATTTCTCCATATAAATATATTATATAGTATAACTGTAATAAGTTAATAACTCAAAAAAAGAGAAAAATATGATTAAAAAAAATGTATTTTTAGTTTTAATGATTACTTTATTATTTTCTTTGCAAATAATTTATGCAGAGAACACACCAACAGTTTCTTTTCCAAAAAAAGTAACTGTGGTTGATACACCCATCTATGTTACTCTTTATGTTTATAATCCAAATTCTACAGAACAAACCTATTCTCTAGTGTCATATACTTCTCCTTACGAGTCTTATTTTTCTGAAGACAAAATCACACTTAAATCAAGTGAATCTAAAGAAGTTACTTTAATTATTTCTCCTCAAGAAAATGTTTTAGATTCAACCTATAAAGCAAGTATAGAGTTAATGTATTTACAAAATTCTAAGAAAATAGAATTTGAGATTATTCAGAAAGCAAATAGAAGTTGTCCAATTGATTTACAACACACTATAGTTTATGTTAAAGAATCAGGAAACTATAGATTAGATTTGTTTTTTAATAATTCAAGCAAAAAAGATCAAGAACTAGATGTAATAGGAATAAAAGATATAAATCTAGAATATCCAATAGGCGTTGTAATTGTTCCAAGTGATGTAGAAACAAAAATGGTTAGAGTTTTTAAAACAGACTTAAAAGAAACAAAAATAGAATATAGATGTAATGGGGTTTATGGTTATGTAACCCTCGAGCTTCCAAAAAAAGAAACAGATAAATCCAAAGTACAGGTTATTTCTGTTTTTACAGGGTTAGTTTCTTTTACAAAAAGTATAAATCTAACAACTATTTTTAATTCAATAATTTTTCAAATAATCTTAATTATTATTTTAATAATTGTAATTTTATCTTTCTCAACAAAATATATTAAATATGTATATAGGAAATAAAAGAGGAAAGTATATGCAGACAAAATTAAATGATTTTCAAAAATATAATAAAAAATCAAGTCATAATAAATTTAAATATCTCGTTATTGGAATATTTATTTTACTGTCTTTATTTACTGCAAAAGCAGTTTTTGCAGAAACAAATGAACCAGAAATTGGTAACCTTGATTTAATATTTGATAAAGGAATATATTCTTTAATGCAAGACACTAGCACAAAGATTGGTTTTACTATAGTAAATAACAACCCCGTTGTTGCAAAAATAAGAGTCTGGGCAGACTGCGAAGATGAAGATGAATTAGAATGTAATTATTCTAAGAGATATACTCTCCCAGGAAATTCCGAATTAACAGATTCTTTCTATGTTTCTGCTCTTGATGAATCGGATTCGAAAGTAACAGTTTATATTAAATTACTAAATTCAGAAGATCAAGATACAGAGGAATTTAGAACAGATATAGAAGTTACAGAAGACGAAGAAGATGGAGAGTTTTCAGTGGATCTCTCAACCACAAATGTATGTATTGGCAGAACAAATACAATAACTTTAGATATAGAAAACGACTATAGTGATGGATTATACGGTATTTATTTAAGCAGTCCAAAATTAGTAATAAGTTCAGAATATTCTAATCCAGTATATTTAAGAGACGAAAAAGAAATAGATTATTCAGTAATTGTTTCTAATAATGCAACAGATGGAGAAGAATTTGATTTAACCTTAAGAATAGAAAACGAAGAGATAAAAATAATTAAAGAATTTTCTCTTTATGCAGAGGATTGCCCAGAGCCAAATAATGATTTTACAGTATCTGGTTCTGCATCAACAACTCAAAACATAAGTAAAGGGCAAAGTAAAACGTTGTCTTATACTTTAAAAAATATTTCTAATACAAATAGAACATTCTATATTTCTGAAGACAATGTTAATTCAGAAATCAAAGTAGATATTTCTAGTCGTCAATTTAATTTAGACCCAAATCAAAGCAAAAATATTGTTTTTACCTTTACAGTTTCAGATAAGATTATTTCTGGTACTTACAACCTAAAATTAAATTTTTTTGATGGTCTTAAGTCAATTTCAAAAAACGTGAAATTAGTAGTAAATCCAAAATTTGATTTTAAAATAGAGAATTTAAGTGAATCAAATTTAAATCTTGCAATAGGTAAAACCATACAAATTATGATTTTACTTAAAAATACAGGAGATGTAAAAGAAAATATAACAATAGAACTTAATCCAAATAACGATTTAGAAGCAACAACACAAGATTCAAGAATAACCGTTGATAAACACAACAACGAATATGTAACAATATATGTTTCAGCAGGTGATTTTACACAACTAGGCTTATCTTCATTAAATGTTAAAATAAATGGGACATCAAACAACTTTTCTGAAGAATTAGATTATATAATTAATGTTGTAAAAATATCAGAGCCACTAAATATAGAATTATTGGCATATCCAAAAACACTTTCTGTTGAAATAAACAGTTCAAAAGAATTTGAAATTACCTTGAGAAATAAAGGCAATAAAATAACAATTAATAAGATAGAATTGACTAATATCCCGCAAAATATTGATTTAGTTGTTGATCAAACAATAACCCTAAATCCTGGAGAAACAAAAACACTTTCTGCAAAAATTAATATTGGAGATATTCCAAAAGAAGATATTGAGGCAGAATTAAGATTTGTATCAAATAACGGAGAAGTCTTAGAACAACCAATTCTGCTAAAATTAACAGAAGATGTAGAAAAAGATAAGAGCCAATCAAAGTTATTAGGATTTTTAACACTCCGAAATTCAGTGTGGGGGGGTATAATCTTTATTTGTTTATTAATAATGCTGTTTTTTATATTAGGAATTTTTAAAATAAAGAGAAACTGATTATATCATCAGTTTTTGTTTATCTTCTATTTCTTTTAGTTTCTGTTCGAATTTACTATAAGTAGCATTCATTCTTTCGATATTTTTATCAATTATTGCGATAAATTGGTCTTTAAACTGATCTAATTCTTTTATCTTATCTTCTGCGTCTCCTAATTTTACGATTGCATTTTCAACTTTAACAACTTCTTCATCAATGGTTTTTGCCTTAGAAGAGATGTCCTGAGTCATTGCAGATTGATAAATCTTAAGAGATTGAGATATTTTTTCATCTATTGCAGAAATTAAATGGTTTTGGAAAGATTCAAGTTCTTCTAATTTGTCACTAATCAATTTAGGGTCAGTTTTAGCTACAATTGTTTCTTTAATATTTTTTAATTCTTTTAGTTGGGTTTCAATTTCTTCTTTAAATGCATCTTTTGCTTTAATTAAAAATTCTCTTTTTACGTTTTCAAAACGGGTTTCATATCTGCTTGCTAATTGCTGTTTAAATGTTTCTAATTGATTAAGTTTATCATACATCTGCTGAGGGTTGATTTTATTTTCAAGTTCTTCTTTAAATTGGTTGAATTTTTTTATTTCATTAGTTATTGCTGTTTGTGTATTTTTTATTAGTCCTTGTGTAATTTTGGATTGCAAAGCTAAGATGTCATTTATTTCTTTGATCTTAGTGTTTAACTTTACAGAGGTTGACAACACCATTCTGTTTATATTTTCTTGTGATTTATTATTGTTTTCTAAAACTTGTGTTTGTATTTCTTTTAACCTTTTTATAAGATCTTCAACTTCTTGTTTGCCAGTAGTCATCTGGTCTGATTTTTTATTAATTTTTATTAATTCTACCTTTATCTGTGCAAGTTGTTTTGTTAATTGAGAATTAATGTTGGCAGTTCTACTTGCAAGTTCTTCATCAATTTTTTGAGCAAGTAATTGTTTTGAAGTTTCTTGGATTTGTTTAAATTTTTTTACTTCGTCTTCCATTTTTTTCTTAAGCAGCTTTTCAAAATTTTCTTGTTTTTCATCTATTTCATTTAATCTTGCGTTTAATGTGGTTGCTAATCCAGATCCCCAAATATTTGAATTTGCATCCAATTCTTTTAACGTTTCAGAAGGCGTTGTATCAATTAATTTAGCGGCGTTTATTTTATCTAAATCTATGCTTTTAATAATATCAAAGTCTTTATTTTTTGGTTTTTCAAATTTTATTTTTTCTTCTTCTCTGGATAAGTCAGGGGCATTAAAATTAATGTCTGTATCACTATTATTTAATTGGTCAACATCTAATCCACTAGTTAAATCCGGAATTTCAGAAAAGTCGTCTTTAATAGTAAAAGAAACTTCTTCTTTTAATGCATCAATTTTATTATCTTCTTGAAATAGAGTTTCTGGAATTTCTGCGGGTTCATTTTTTTTTGGTTCACTAAAGATTTCTTCTTTTTTTATTTTTTCTTTCTTTTGTTCTTTTTCTTGAAGTTTTCGATTTTTATTTTCGTCTTCATTTGAAGCCGCAATTAGTTCATCACAATCATCAGAGGAAAGCCCCATCTTTATAAGATTGTCTTTTATGTCATCATTACTCATGCCCAATTCTTTTAATTTCTTTATATTGTCTATAATTCTGGGATCTTGAATCATGTTTTATATACCTTTAATTTTATTTAATTTTGTTTTTATTTCTTTGAAAACGCAATCTATTTTTTGTTCTCCATTTACCTCTATGATTTTATTTTCTTTTTTGTATCTGTCTATTGCTTTTATTGTAATGCCCTGATAATCATCAAGTCTTTGGTTAATGGCCTTTAATTCATCGTCGTTTCGTTTTCTTAATAGTAATCTCTTTATGCTTTCGTTTCTAGAAAGGTTAAGATGTATAACGCCCATCAACTTATAGTTGTTTGTTTTTATAAAATAATCAAAAACAATTGATTGATAATATTCTCTAGGGAATCCATCCATTATTATTTTTTTAGCTTTAGACTTTTTTACTTTATCAAAGATTAGGTCGCTTGCCATTTCTAAAGTTACTAAGTGACCATCTTTTATCAAAGCATGTATTCTTTTACCAAGGGTGGTTCCTTTCTTAACTTCTTCTCTTAGTATGTCTCCCATGATAAAAGGTTTATATCCAAATTCATTTTCTATCAGTTTGTCCTGTGTGCTTTTTCCACTTCCTGCTGGTCCAAGCATTATTAATATTTTCTTAGACATGTTTTATGCATTGCCTTAATCTTTTTAAACACTCTCATAAATATATTATATATAGAAAAACTTAGTATTTAAAAAGGTTATTCTTTTTAGAAAAAAGGCCGGTAGCATAGTTTGGATAGTGCACAAGCCTCCTAAGCTTGGGATCGCGGGTTCGAATCCCGCCCGACCTGCGTTAAAATATTTTAAAAACGAGAAAATTATGAGCTCAAAATTATTTAAAAATCCGATTCTAGAAAAGATAATATCTGGTATTGGAATTATTGTTATTGGTTATGTTCTTCTAATTTTGACCTTCCTATTAGCTGCGGTTTTTCAAGGGTTATTAAGTAGGCTGTTTGGGTTATTTATACAATTTAATGAGCATTCTCCCTATATAATTATTCCTGGAATAATGCGCATATTATTTTTAATATTTATTTTTTTAATTTCTTGGTTGATTTTACACAAATCAAAATTACCAGATTTCTGGAAAGCAACATTTATGGTAGTTCCTTTAGCAACAGCGCTTGTCACCATTGGGATATTTTTTTATCAAACACCAGCAATAGTTTATCTACTAGGTTTAATCTTTGGAATTGCAATTTTTTATTATTTATATAAAACAAAAAAATCCTGGCTTTATTATTTTTCTTTATTTTTTATTAGCATTTTAATGTTATTAGTTCAATTTTTAAAAATAGAAATTTAAACTAATAAAAGCAAATACATTTAAATATATTTTAGTTACTATTTACTATAAGATTCTAAAAATAAGAAAAAAAATGTATTACACAAGATGGTATTTTAATGAGATATTTAGAACAATAGGTTTAATTATCTATTATAGTAGTTTCCTGTTTTTGATACCTTTAATATTTTCTATAATCTTTAAAGAAGGGAATGTTGTTATATTTGGTTATTTAGCAACATTTATTATTTCTTTTTTAATTGGTCTAATTTGGGTTAAATTAATTAAAAAAAAAGAAATAATTCATTTAAATTTAATTCACTATTTAGTTATAGTTTGTGGTGTTTGGTTAATATTTGTGGCATTAGCGTCTTTGCCACTTGTGTTTTTAGGTTATTCTTTTTTAGATTCTTTTTTTGAAATGATGTCTTTAATAACAACAACAGGGCTAACAACTCTGCCAAACATTCCAATTTTAAAAAGCATAAATTTTTGGAGAGCATTTGTTGCTTGGATTGGGGGTATTGGTATTATTTTTATTGCTTATTTTGGATTAATCAATTCGGAAATACTTAATACCAAGAAAATAGTTAAGGCTGAAGGACACGATTTTATACATCAAAACCCAAAAAAAACAGCGAGAGAATTTGGATTTTTATATATAGGCTTAACACTAATAGGGATAATCGCATTATTTATAGCAGGAGTCGATTTGTTTAGTGCTTCTACTTTTATAATGTCTGC
>DAOOON010000004.1:0-15014 GCA_035387745.1 archaeon | reverse complement strand
GCAAGCTTACCAAAAAAACACAATGGAGAAGCAGTGGATAACGAGGACATTAAGTTCTTATATTTTTTCATTATTAGTTATATTATATTAATTGGTATTACAGTATTAATATTAGTTGCATATAATTATCCAATATCGCATAGTATTTTTGAGGTAGTTTCAGCACAAGGTAATGTTGGTATAACCACTGGGATTACAAGTCACACAATGCCAATTGTTCCAAAGATCGCATTAATATTAAATATGTGGATTGGAAGACTAGAAATTATTCCAATATTTGGATTAATGGGTATGTTATTGCAAAAAAAATTAAAGGTGAAATAAAATGTATGTTATAATAGTAGGAAGAAGCGCAGTTTCAAAGCATTTAATTGATTTATTAGATGCTGAAGAAAACGAAGTAGTAGTTATTGAAAAAGATCCTGCAATTTCAAAAGCCATAGCTTACGAATTTGATGTGGTTACAATTAATGGTGAAGCCACAAACATAAACACTTTAAAAAAAGCAGGAATTGATCATGCGGATGTTTTTCTAGCATTAACTGATGATGATGAAACTAATTTAATTATTGCTCTGATTGCTAAACAAGCAGGGGTTAAAACAGTTGCAGTAATATTAAGAAAAATTGGCTATCAAAAAGATGTTTTTGATAAACTGGGTATTGATTATGTAATTCAGCCAGATTATGCGGCTGCGGGATATATAGCCCAATTAATTACTGATAAAGATATCTTAGAACTATCGTTTTATAGTATGGGTGATGCAGCAATTGTAGAGACACTAGTGAAAAAAGATGCAAAACACATAGGATTACACATATCCAAACTAAAGGAGTTACTTCCTGAAGGCTGTAATATTATTGGATATTTTAAGAATTCTGAATTTTATGTTTACAAGGAAAAAGATAAATTAGAAGAAGGCCAAAAAATATTAATTGTTGCAAAACGAGAGAAGATTAAAATAATTAAAGAACTATTTTAATTTTCAATTTCTTCTAGTTCTTTTGCTCCACTTTCTGTTGGTAATACTCCATAATGTAAGCAGATTGTGTGGCGGTATTTCCTTTTCCCGTCTTTGTCCGCAGTAATTAGGCTTCTTGTCTTTTGCCAGGTCTTTACGTGCTTATTATAAAGTAGAGTTTTTCTAACCTTTTCTGCATGATCTGAATCATTAAAGTAAATATCTATTCCAGTTTTTTGTTCAATAGTTTTAGCTATAAAAAAAGGTTTATTTTTATTAGAGTCTGCATTGTTGATAGTCTTAACTTGGTTTTCAATTTGATTAACTAGAACAGGCTGTAGTTCTTTAAGTAGTTCTTTTGTATCAAATCTTAATTGTAATATTGCAGTGTAATAGTTGCTAGAAAGCTTTAGACAGTTCTCGCAATTATCAACTCTTAAAGAAACATCTTTTTCCATTGCAATCTCTTGTATGGTGTTAGCAATCAAAGCTTTTACAAGAACTTTAACATAATATTCGTGCTTATCAAAATCTAAAACCAAAGTCACATTTGCTTTTGCCTGTTCAAGGTCTTTGATTCTTATGTGTTTTACTAGTTCTTTTTCTAGATTTTCCACATTATCAAAGATTTTTCGAGCATATCTTAGTTTTTTACATTTTGGGCAATATGTGATTTCAAATGTGGGCGCTGTGATTACCTGGTGATCTTCGATATAACAATTCAAACAAAAATTATTAATCATTCTTTCTTCAGGAACGGTTTTTCCACATTTTGGGCAAAATCTTTTCATGTTTTTATTTTCCTCTAATCTAAATCAACAATATCGCCAACAGCAGGATTTTCTGCATTAATTCCGAGCTTTTTAAGTTCATTTTTGAAATCAAAAGTGACATCTTTGTCTCCGTGAATACAGATTACTTTCTTTGGGTTTACTTTTTTAACAAGCTCAAGTAATTCTAATTTATCTGCGTGTGCAGAAAAGCTGTGTTTTGTTACTTTTGCTCTTGGGCTATAAATCTTACCGTCGATATAAAGTTTTCCTTTATCGAAAAGTCTTCTGCCATTTGTGCCTTCTACTTGATATCCTGTTAGAATTATTTTGTTTCTCGGGTCATCTCCTAAGTCTCTAATATAACCTAAAACAGGCCCGCCTTCTAGCATTCCGGCAGTTGTTATAATAATACAAGGGGTGTTTGTGGCAACAATTTTTTCTCTCTTCTTTTGGTTTTTAATAAATTCAATTCTGTCAACTGCTTTTTTGAATCTTGCATACTCCACAAACTGATTAGGGTATTGTGCAAAAATAGTTGTTGCTTTTTTTGCCATGCCATCAAGATAGACTGGAACCTTAATATTATATCTATCAAGAATACTTACAAGTTCTTGAGATCTTTCAATAGCAAACGCAGGGAGAATAACAATTCCTCTATTGTCAAGCGTTTCTCTAATCTCATCAACCAATAATTTTTCTTGTTCTTTTCTGTTCTTGTGTGGAGCGTCAGCATAGGTCGTTTCTGTTATTAAAATATCAACTTGTGGAAGTTTTCTATCATACCCTCTAAACATCTGGCTTTCTGTTGCTCTAAAGTCTCCGGTGTAAAGTATTTTTTTCTTATCCATTTCTATAAGAGCCATAACGCTTCCAACAATGTGACCAGCATCAAAGAAAGTTATCTTTATGTTTGGCGAAATCTGTACTGGAACTCTATAATCAATATAGAATGCAGAGTTGTTAGTGTCATCAACCTGTTGAGGCTTAAATCCACAATCTTCTCCAGTTAACTTTGCAATCTTTAAGGTGTCTTTCCATAAAAGATTAGACAGTTCTAAAGTTGCTTCTGTTAGAAACAATGGAACATTTGCTTCTTTGTAAAGTGACGGTATTGCTCCAGAATGGTCAAGATGAGCATGGCTTAAAATTATTCCAGCTAATGGTTCTTTTATAGCTTTAGGGTGCTCAGTCTTTGCTGGTAGTTCCATATCTGCTTTTACATGTGTTGTTGGATTAAGTTTTAAACCATAATCCAATAATATGTTTTCATTTTTGCCTTTTAATAATAGGGCGCTTCTCCCAACTTCTTGTCCTGCCCCTAGGCAATGTAATTTCATTTTATTTCTCTCCTTTATTTTTGTATTTTTTTTTGTAAGATGTGTCTATAATTAGATACATTTTAAATATAATAATAAAATAGTAAAACACAATGATTTTAAAACCTGTGTTCTATTTCTAGAATCTAAACTTTTATAAGAATTTAGATATATTTATAATATATATATTTATAGTATATATGGGTTTTTAAACATTATTTTTATAAAAAGAAGTGAAAAAAATGGCTTGGCTTAACTTAGAGGATTCTTTTAAATATCTAAAACAAAAAAATATTGCAATTTTAGAATCTAAAGAACTTTTAAAAAAAGATATAGAAAGATTTTCGGATTTTCCATATGTACTTAAACTTAGTTCTTCTCTTGTACATAAAACTGAAAGTAAAGCAGTTTACACAGAAATTTACACAAAAGAAGCGTTCATAGATGCCTTTGAAAAGCTTCAAGAAGTTCTAAAAAAAGAGAAAGTAAAAGGCAAAGTAATTATTCAAAAGCAAGTTAAAGGCCTTGAGTTATTGATAGGAATAAACAATGATGCTCAATTTGGAAAAGTTATAGTCTTTGGCCAAGGTGGTATCTACACTGAATTACAAGATGACACTACAATAAGACTTTTACCAATAACAAAAAAAGAAATAGAAGTTATGGTTTATACAACAAAAGTAAGTAGGTACTTTTCTGCAAGAGGAAAGAACTATCCTGTCTCAAAGCTAATCTCCTTACTAGAAAAAGTCTGCGAGTTGAGCAAAGACAAGCATCTTCAAGAGATTGATCTAAATCCAGTAATTCTAACAGAAAAAGAAATCTACATAGTCGATGCAAGAGTAAATTTAAAAAAATAAAAGAAAAATATGTCATATAACTTAGATTTAAATACGCAGTTTCTAAAAAGAAAGCAGTCAAGTAAAAGATACTGGCAGTTTGCTAACAAGAATAATCTTCTAGGAACTGCAATCACTGAAAACGCAAAGAAAAATCCAAAGAAAGCATATTTTGATTTGTTAAAAGATAAACCAAAAGCAAACATCTTGATTCCGGGAATAACCATTTCTACAGATCAGGGAGAAGTTTTAGTTTATGCCCCAAACGAAGACATCTATAGTTATAATGTTTTTTTTGAAGAGAATGTTTCGATGAGAAGAATCTATGATATGTGTGAGAGGAAGGATTACCTTTTTGTGATTGCCCACCCTTTTGGTTTGATAAATAACTCAGCAAGCTATTTAATGGGATTATCAAAATTAGAGAAGTTTATAAAAGAAAAGAATGTTGGTGTCGAAGGCTATAATGGCATGATGGGCTACATTACTTATTATATGTATGATTCATTTTTTATAAAAACCCTTAGGGACTTCTTATGGTATGTACAAAAACACAAAGCCTTTAATATTGCCGGTATTTCAAAAACAGCAGATAGGTTAAATCAAAAGATTGACCAGAAAAGCTACGATTTAGTTTATAAATTTTCAGCAACCATTAAGTTAGCGCAAATGGCCAATTTTGTTACTGCTGGCTCTGGTACAAACTATGTGGACAGAATTGGTAGTGGAGTTTTGACTATAGATTTACCAAAATCAATAATTGATGAAACAAATAACACTTTACAAAATCAAGCAATACTAAATAAGATTTTAAAAAAGCAAATTGTTTCTTTTGGCCCACCAGGCAAATACACTGATCAATTGTTTGAAAGATCAACTGCAAGGATAACAAAAAGAAAAGCATATGATGATTTAATTCATTTGACTAAAACAGCAATTCAAACGAAAAAACCAAAAAAAATAAAAGAAAAGAAGCCAATTAAAGAAAAAGAAGAAAAGAGATGAGCATGAGCATTATATTTTTCCCTATGTTTTTAATAGGTTTAATTTGTTTTATTTATTTGGGATATCAAGATTTAAAATACAGAGAAATAAATATTGTACCATTATTAGTTATTTCTGCAATTGGTTTTGCATATTATATTTTTTTTGGTTTAATTAAAGGTTTTTTATATATGTATATTTTACAGATCGCAATATCTTTTGCATTCTTAACCATCATCTATGTATTAGGAAAATTTACAGTTTATGCATATATTGGGGAAGGGGACCTTATTGCATTAATGACAATGAGTTTTATTAGTGGTATTTCTGTTTTATTTACAGGGCTAGTCTTTTTAATGTCTACGGTTTTAACGTTGTTTTTCCCAATTTTGTTTTTAATTTACAATACAATTAAAGGCAATTTCCCTAAAAAGCCATTAGGAGAAAGCTTAATTTTAATGAGCTTTGGCTTTCCAAAAGCAATAAATAAATTAACTAATTTTTATACCCCTTTAGAAGAATATAAATTGGTAAATAATAAAGTTATTTCTAAAACAACAATAAAACCAAATTGTTCTCCAGAACAGCAAATATATGAATTAAAGAAGTTTTCTAAAATTCATCGCATAGATAAAATATGGGTATCTCCATTAGTTCCTTTTGTATTAATACTAACAATTGCTTATGCTATTGTTTCCGTATTGACCTATTTTAATGTGCTTTCACTCTTAGGTAATTTCGCCACCTCTTTTATTTAGAATTTAGGCATTAAAATATATTTATAAATATAATGCCCTTATTATTTGCTATAAATATATTTATGTAGTTATCGATATGGTAGAACTAAAAAAGTTGTCTAGGATTAATGATAATAGCGATCCAAAAAAAATAGAAAAAACACTCACACAAAAATTTAATATTTCTATAGATAATACTCCTCCAGATAGCTATCAGAACAAAGTAGGTAGTCTTCCAAAGTTAAAATTACACAATGTTTCGGAAAAAAAAGAAGAATTTAGAAATTTTAAAATAGAAACAAAAACACATGAAAATAATTCAGAATCTAATTATCCAACAATTGAAACAATTACTCCAAGGGAATATGTTGAAAATGCATTAAGATTGGAAGTTGAAAAGAAAAGACTAGAAGTGATATCTAATAAATTACAAGATATTGCAGAAAGAATTACTATTACTAATTTAGAAAATGTAGTAGAGAAAGATACTCCGGAAGTGGATTTTTTATTGACAGCATTAGAAGAAAAAACAGATAAAGTAGAGGATGAACAACCATTTTTCGAATCAATTAGTTTCTTAGATGATGACCCCAAAATTAAAAAGATTGCAATAAAAGATACAGGCGTCTCTCATCTTTATGCAAAACTAGATGCAATAGAAACAAAAGTTATAAACCAGAAAAAAATTAAAAAAGAAGAATCACAATATAATGGAGAACAACAGAATAAAGAAGATCAAAAAAATACTAATAACATTTATGCTTTACTTGAAGAAATAGAAGTCCCAGAAATTTTTTCAATTAAAGATGATACAAATATTTCAGAAGCAGTAAATAAAGGATTTTCAACTTACGAGCAAATTCCTCCAACAAAAAAAATAAGGGAGTCAACATTTATTTTGGATAATGGCAAAATAAATACCAATAAAAATATCGATAATAATATTAGTAATTATAAAAAAGAACAGCAGAAAGCAAAATCAGAGAAGCCAAAGTTAAATATTGACAATTATATTGAAGATATTGTTGTTCCAGACCTTTCTTTTGATAATAATGAAATAAAAGAAAAATCTCTAATTGAAGAAAAACCAAATCAAACCAAAGTTTCGCAAAAAACATCCTTTGATTATGTGTTGCCAAAAGATGCAGAAGAAAGAACATTATCTAAAACCGCAATTTCTAGAATTACCAAAGAAACAATAGACAAACCATGTGTTCAACAATCCAGTTCTATAACTAAAGTTTATAGTGTCAAACCTCAAATATCTGAAACCGATAAAATAAATATCTCCGAAAAATATAATATCGATGAATTTACTTTTGTGAATATAAATTACATGATGTCTCAGGGATTAGTATATAGTGTAATTCAGCCAGAACTTAATCAATCTCAAGAAGAAACATATGTCGAAATTAAAAAGATTTTCTTGGATTCTATTGATTCAAATTACACCTCCTTTAAAGGTGATAAACAAAATCTAAATAACTATATTAAGAAAGTATTTGATTTAACTATTGACAAATTGTCTTATAATTTAACAGATTTAGAAAAAAAATTATATTTTAATTTTATTAAAAGGGACTTTTTAGGTTTTGGTTTTTTGTCGACCATTTTAGAAGATAAAAATATAATAGAGATTAGTTGTTCTGGCGAGAATATGCCAATAATCGTATACCACTTAAAGTATGGGGCAATTGAGACAAATCTTAAATTTGAAAATCTATTTAAACTAAATCAATTTGTTCTTTCTTTAACAAAAATAATGGGGTTACAAGTTAATTCTGCTCAGCCAATAATAAATGGATATTTGCCTAATGGCTACAAAGTAGAAGGCCTATATTCTGTAGGCGACATAAGCAATAGAGGGTCTTCATTTATTATTAAAAAATATTTAGAAGAACCGTTAACTCCCGTAAGCCTTATAAATTTAGGAATAGGCATAACCGATATATATTCTTATATTTGGACTGCAATGGATGACGATTTTCAAATATTAATAACCGGAGGAGATGCAAATTTGTTTATTTCTGCATTGGCTCAATTTTATCCAGATAAAACAATCACTAGCATACAGTCCTTTGATTATATAAAACTGCCACAAAAGAATTGGATTAAGAAATTATTACTAGATAACATTGCATCAAATAAAAAGACCATAATTTCTCAAACGCTTTCTCAAAGATCAGATTATTTAATCTTAGATAATTTCTCTGAAGATTTATTTGATATTAAATGGTATGATTTTTCAATGGTTTATCTGCCAGAGGAGTTGCTGCCAAAATATTCAGAAAAGGCAAAAGCAATTAATAGGAAAGCGATTATAATAAGTCTAGAACGAACAAAAATAAACAATATTGAACAAATGCAAATTATTAAGATATTAGAAATAAGCAACGGAAAAGATAATGACGTAATCTATTATTCAAAAAAGGATTCCGATTTTAAGATTAATCTAGAGTCCTCAGCAATAAGCACATCAGAGTTTTTTAATCACAAAAAGTTACTCCGATGGTTAGTCGATTCGGGGATAACAGATGGTACTGATTTTAATAATATAGTTAACGATTATTACAATAACAAAAAGCAATTATTAAAAAAATTAAATATTTTGGAGTAGTAAAAACAGGAGAAATAAATAATGTTTGGTAAAACACTATCAAAAATATCTAATTTTTTTTTTTCAGATATTTCTAAAAGCATCGCGCCTAAGTTTAAAGAACTAACAAAAATGCTTGTTATAACTAACATAGAAGAAGATGTTCAAACCTATATATCTAATACATTATTCTTGTCTTTTCTTGTGGGCATTTGTTTAGAATTTTTTATGATTTTTGTAATGCTTAAATTGAACATCCTCTTTTCGGTTTTTACGTTTGTTTTAACAATTATTATTGCATTTACTTTTGCAGGTTTTATTTTTATGACTTTATATCGCTATCCACATTATTTAATTACATCAAACAAAAAGGAATTAGAGCACGAATTAGAAATTAGTATAAGGCATTTATCGGTTTTACAAGATCAAAAGATGAGCGTTAAAGATGTTTTATATTTATTTCAAAAAATTGGAAGTAATAAACTATTAACTGAAAAATCAAAAAAAATATTAGCAATGTCTGATTTAAATAACAACTTAAAGGGAACATTAAAACAAATTTGTAATAGCACTTATTCAGAGCAAGAATATAATTTTTTCTCAAAATTAATAGATGTTTTAGAAAATAAAACAACACTATCTAATGTAATTTCAGATTATCTGGAATCTACAGATCAATTAAGAAAAGAGAAAGAAGAAAGGAAAAGAAGCAAAATTACTTTGCTTTTTGAAATAAACATATTTTTGTTTTTCTTAATTTTCATATTGATATTTAGTGTTTTTTTAATGCCTTTTTATAGGGACTCTATAAAAAATATATTATTTATTATAGCTATTGCTTTTCCAATAGTTGAAATTATATTGGTTTTAATATTACATAAATAGGTGAATGATTATAAATCCTCAAGAAAATGATTTTTTTAAGAAAGCAAATATTTTTTTTTATAATAATGAATATTCTATATTAGAATTAGCAGGAATTGTTTGTGGTCTTTTAATTATAGCCATAGCTAACAAATATTTTGCAGCAAGCAATATCTATTTTATAGTTTTTATTTCTGGGATTTTTGTAGGGGGCTTAGGGTTTTTAATAGAATACTACATAAAAACCGAAAAAAGAAAATCTGTAGAAACCGAATTCAATTATTTTTTGTATGATTTATCAAAAGAGTATAAAAAAACAAGAAACTTATCTTTGGCATTATCTAATCTGTCAGAATATAATTTTTACGGCAATATTAATCCAGAAATAAAGAGGCTTTCAAATAGAGTTTCTTGGGGTGAAAGCTTTGAAGAATCATTATATTCCATAAATAAAAACATTAACAGTTCTGTGATTGAGCACACTCTAATAATAATAGATGTTTTAAAAAAATCAACAATTGATTATGATAAAATACTTGAGAACGTATCTAAAGATTTACTTCTTTTTAGAAGCGAGTCTAAGAATAAAATATATTTTTCTAATTTGTTTTATTTATCTGTTTTGTTTTATTTTATCTTTATTTTTGTATTATTGTATATAGACCACATTATTGGTAGTAATTTTTTGTGGTATTCAACAGAGGAAATAATTACTAGAACTTTTTTTGATAATTTTATCTTGTATATTGCTTTACTTTTAGGGGGATTTACCTCGTATGTAATGTATATTATAAAAAAAGATAGAGGTTTAAATTTTATAAAATATGTTTTTATTTTATTTGTTGTTACTATCGTTTTATTTCAGACGTTTATTCCTAAGCCAGATGCAGAAGAAATAATTATTGATACAATGGAATATATGATAAAAAACAACAAGACAGAAGTAGAAATGAGGCACATCATTGCTTTAAAGACAATTAGTTCTAAATATATTCTAGAGTCTACCAGAATTAATATTTCATTTATTGATTCAAATTGTTTAACAGATTGTAAAACCTATACAATACTTGTTAATGAACCAGCATTTTATGATTTTAAGATTACAAAACAGCAAGACAATGAATTTGTTATAACCTTTGGGTTATCCAAATAATTAAAATATAATGATTAATATGATTAGAAACATCTCGCAGAAAAAAAATATTATAGCAACTCACAGGATTGCAGACAATGTGTTTAGTAGAGCAAAGGGTCTAATGTTTTCTAGAGAGAAAAACTTTGATTATGGCCTGATATTTGATCTTGAAAGAGATACGCATATTGGTGCAAGCATACACATGTTTTTTGTGTTTTTTCCAATAAATGTTGTGTTTTTAGATTCTAAGAAGAAGATTATAGATATCAAGCTTGGGCTTAAGCCTTGGCAGATGACAAAGCCAAGAGATAAATGTCGCTATATTATAGAACTTCCTGCAAAATATGGCAAAAAGCTCTTCTCTATTGGCGACAAGTTAAATTGGTAAATTTGCAAAAAAGAGTTAAAAACCTCAAAAAAACAAACATTTTATTATGTATATTTTGCTAATCAAACCCTTTTTCTAGTTTAGGTTTGGAAAAACCACCCGGTAGTATATATAAAGATTTTAGGACTATAAGATATAACAGTTAAATCTATTACCAAATTCCACAAAGAATAAAATACAAGGCAGAAAAGAGGAAGAAGAGAAACACACTGTTTACCAGAACAGGTCCCTGTTCTTTTCTTTCTTATATTACATTTTTGAGGTGTTTTACCCCAAAAACTTTTCTTTCCCCAAAAGAAATGTAATAAAGAGAAAGGAGACCTGCAAAAAGGCCTCTTTTTCCTTTCTATATTCTAGTTTTTTTTAAAATTATTAAAATGTTTTATTTAAATATGTTTCTATATAAATATATTTATATACAATAAAGATAAATTTCGACAATTTTATCTATTTTTTTAATAAAGGTGAAACAAGATGGGATTAAGACCAGGGCATTGTTATTGTCCAAGAGTAAATAAAAGAGCATACACCAGAATTGCAGTAAAGGTTCATAAAAAGAACTTTATTGGTGGTGTTCCAGGTTTAAAGATAAGACAGTTCCATATGGGTACAGGGACTAAAAATTATACTCACGTTGTGCATTATGTAACTAAGGAAAAAGTACAGATTAGAGATAATGCAATTGAAGCAGTAAGACAAAGTGTTGTAAGACAATTAAACAAGAAATTAACTGCTGTAAACTATTATATGAAAGTAAGAGTTTATCCCCAATTTTTCTTAAGAGAAAATAAACAGGCACAAGGCGCACACGCAGATAGAATTCAAACAGGAATGAGCCAGTGTCCTTTTGGTAAAGTTGTTGGCAGAGCTTCAAGAGTAACAAAAGGTCAAAAGATATATAGTGTTCTTGTTGATGAAGCAAATGTCAAGATGGTTAAAGAATTATTTGAAAGAATGGCTTCTAAGTTTCCATGTAAGATGAAAGTTATTGTTGAAAAGAATAAGAGTAACTTAAAATCTGTTGGAACTGTAAGAAAGAAGAAATCAAAGATTAAGGAAGAAGAAGTTACACCAAAGGCAACAGATGCAGCAGCAACAGCAGCAGCAACAACAGCAGCAGGCAAAGGTGCAACTCCAGCAAAAGGTGCAACTCCAGCAAAAGGTGCAGCTCCAGCAGCTCCTGCAGGAAAGGCTGCAACTCCAGCAAAGAAGAAGTAAGTTTTTACTTTTTCTTTTTTCTTTTTTATTTTTATTTAAAAAATTACCATTAAACGAAAAAACATGTATCTATTCCTTCTTGGAAGAGACAAAGATCTTTCAAAACTAGAGATTGCAGTTTATCTGCATAAACACAATATTTCTTATTCTGTTATTGCTAATTCTGAAAAATATATTATTCTTGATTTTAATAAAGAACATAATTTTGAAGGCCTTACAAAAGAACTTGGTGGTCTTGTTAGAGTATCAAAGGTTTATCTAGAAACTTCCAAAATTAAATCTAATAAGGAAATCATAAACAAATTAAATTTTGATAGCCCAAAGAAATTTAATTACACAATTTCAACAATTGATATTTTAGAAGATGAATTAGAGATTGTAGAAGACCTGCTTAAGCAAGAATTTAAGGCAGACAGAGCAAAAGCAGTTTATAAAAAACCAGTTACTCATTCAAAGAAGAGATCAAAAGAAAACATTAATTACATTGCAAATCCAGACAATTACTTTTCTTGGAAGATAAATGATGGCCTAGAGCTTTTTGTTGTTAAGTTTAATAATAAATTCTATTTTGCAAAGACCACATCTTGTTTTAATCCTAAAGATAATATTTTTAAGGACAAAAATAGGCCAGTAATAAAGGAGATGTATAATACTTCTTTTAGACTTGTTTCAATAATGATTAATCTTTTAGGCCAACCAAAAGGAAAGACAATAGTTGATCCTTTCTGTGGTACTGGCACCTTTTTGATTGAAGGTCTTATAAAAAATTTTAATGTTGTTGGAATAGACAACAGTAAAGAAATGATAGAAGCAAGCAATAAGAATGTTTCTTGGGCAATTAAGGAATTTAAATTGTCAAGCAGATATAAAATAATACAAGGAGACTCTGCAAAAACAAGATTCTCTGCAGATGCTTGTGTTTTTGAACCATATATGGGACCTTTCTTAAAGAAAGCACTTAATCTTGAGAAAGCAAGGAATATTGTTAAAGAATTAAATAGCATTTACTATGCTGTCTTTGCAAATCTTAATAATAATCTTTTAAAGAAAGCAAGAGTTGTGTGTATATTACCAGATTTTAAAACTTATGATAACAAAGTAATTTCAATTAATAGAGGTGTTTATGAAAGAAACGGGTTTTTTTTGGTTGATGTTTCTGTGTTAAATCCAAAATTAGAATTGCAAAACCCTATAGCATACACTACTCCTAGCGGTTCAATGATTAATAGAAAAATTTACATTTTAGAAAAGAAATAAAGGAGATGAGATATAATGGAAAGAACACTAGTAATTTTTAAACCAGATGCACTTAACAGAGCGCTTGTTGGAGAAATCCTGCACATCTTTGAAAGAAAAGGACTCAAGATTGTTGGGATGAAAATGACTCATTTAAGCGATGATCTTTTAGATGAACATTATTCTCATCTTAAAAATAAACCATTTTTCCCAAGAATAAAGAAATTTATGAAAAGTGCACCATCCATTCTTTGTGTTCTTGAAGGCAATAATGCGGTTACTGTTGTTAGATCGGTCTGTGGAGTTACAAGAGGTTATGAGGCAGCTCCTGGCACAATAAGAGGAGATTATTCATTAAGTGGGCAGTGTAATGTTGTTCATGCTTCAGATTCTTTAGTTGCTGCTGACATAGAAATTGCAAGATTTTTCAAAGATGAAGAATTGTTTGATTACGAAAAAATAGATTTCAATTTTATCTATGCAGAAGATGAAAAATAAAATTATTTTTCATTTTTTTTCTTGTTTTACTTTCATAAAACCTTTTTTTAATATAAGAATTTAGCCGTGAAACCTTTTTTTTTCATTTTTTATTTTCTTTAGGCCAATTAAAGAATATATGTGACGCCATTCATGCGTGTTTACAACTCTCGCCGTAATTAGTATTTATTGGAAGTTACAGACATGTATTATTTTTCATTTGTCTGCAAGCAAACATGAAAAAGGTTTCATAAATAAGCAAACAAAAAGCTTTATATATATGTTGTATCATAATTAATATATAATATTTTTCCATAAGGGGAAGGAAAAGTTGAAAAAGGGGTGAAAGAAAATGGTAGTAAAGAAAAAAGCAGCAAAAAAACCTGCAGCAAAAAAAACAGTAAAAAAGAAGAAGAAATAAATCGTAAACTAACTGATTTATTTTTTTGATATGATTTTTTTATTTTCTTATTCTTTTTATTTTTTTTAATCTCTTCTTATCAGACTAGTTCTTTTATTCTAAAACTTTTATCCTAAAACTCTTATTTGTTAAAAAAATGTGATTTTAAACCTTTCTTTTCATAGATATATAACAATTAGTATATTTCAAATACCAAGATAAGGAATTTATTAATTGAATGAATAAATTGTGATAAAACATGAAATATGAAACAAAAATGTGTCCTTTTTGTAAAAATGTTACAAGACACAGAATAGATGAAGAAAGTGGAGACGAAGTTTGCTTAAAATGCAATAACGAACCTCCAAAGGTAAAAGACTATAAATTTAAAGGATTCAGATAAGAATCCTTTCTTCTTATTTTTTAATCACAGAATAGTTGTTTTTTTATAAAATAGTAAGTTTTTTAATATAGATGATTTTATATTTATTATCTTAGAAATATAAAACAAAGGAAAAGACAAATGACAGTTATACTTTGTAATAGACATAACTTTGAAGAAGAAGTAGTTGAATCAGATGTACCTGTGGTTATATATTTTTGGGAAACATTATCTGGCCCATCAAGAGCCCTTAATCTTACCTTTGAAGAATTAAGTAACGAGTATGAAAACAAAATAAAATTCTTAAAAATAAATAGCGAAGAAAACAAACCCATTTCGACAATGTTTAAAATTGGCGAAGTACCTTGTATTGTGATTATGAAGAGAGGAGCAGAGATTGGTAGAATCATAGGATTTGAACCAAAGCCTCAACTTAAACAAAAAATAGATCATGTTCTTTCTAAAGTTAGATAAACAACCTATTTTTATATATAATTATACATATAATATATATGCGATTATCTAAACAAAAGCCCTTGAATTGGTTTACAGAGCTTTTTACTATTGGATATCTTAAAACACACACCTTTTCTACAATATTTATATATGCAATTCTAATTATTGCAATAATTGGGTTTATATCTGTGATGAAGTCTTTTACTCCATTGGCATTAGGTGTTTTTGTTTTAAAATTAATATTTGCATTAG
>DAOOON010000003.1:26502-48828 GCA_035387745.1 archaeon | reverse complement strand
TTTTTCTTTTTTTTCCTTTCTATTTATAAACATTTTGATTCTATAATTATTCTATAATATTATATTTTTAATCTGACGACAGCTTTGATGTTGACAGGTTAAAGAAAAAGACCTTTAATTGACCTTCGATTTACAAACAAAGCTTATTTGTTTGTTTTTTAGGCATTTAAACCACAATCTGTAGACTGTTTGTTGGTACCAAAATCAGTGGCGAGAAAGACACTAACCAACATATAAATGCAGAAAAGATGAGTTTTTCTCTATCTTTTTATGCTATTTCTACGGATTTTAATATTAATTAAATGAAAAATGAAAATATAACACACAAAGTACGATTATTATGGGTGTACAAAATAAACCAAGATCTGGTTCAATGAGTTTTTATCCAAGAGTTAGAGCTAGTAGCATTATTCCTAAGTTTAACTCCTTTGGAGGAGTAGAGAAGACAATTAAGGGTACTAAGCCTCTTTGTTTTTACGCAATCAAGGCAGGCAGCACTTTTGTGATAGGCAAGAATGCAAAAAAAGGCGCATCCTCCTATGGTCAAGAAATCTCTGTTCCAGTAACAATCATAGAGACCCCTGATCTTAAAGTTATAGGCGCAAGATTCTATAAAGAGCATAATGTCAATGCCGGTAAAAAAGCAATAATTGAGTTTACAAACCAAGACACTGATTTTAAAAAGAGAGTTACAGGTAGAAAACAAAAAAAATCCGCAACTCTTGAAGATGCTCTTAAAAGAAAAGATGAAGCTGATTCTTTAGTTTTAATAGCAACAATCAATTATAAGGCAACAGGAACAGGCCAGAAAAAGCCAGTAATTGTTGAAATTCCATTGTCAGGAACCTATGATGAGCAAATATCCTACTTAAAAGAAAAAATAAACAAAACAATTTCAGTTGATGACGTCTTTAAGGTTGATGATTATCTAGATGTCAAAAGCATAACCACAGGTTATGGAACAACAGGCGTTGTTGAGAGATTTAATGTTAAAGTACAAAGAAGAAAAGCAAACAAGTCTCAAAGACATGTTGGTGGTATCAACCCATGGCATCCTGCAACAATCATGTATACTGTTGCAAGAGCTGGTCAATATGGATATCATAACAGAACAGAGACTAATAAAAAACTAGTTATGATAGATTCAGACATTAATAAAGTCAATAGAAAGGGCGGACTAAAAAACTACGGACTTTTAAAAAACAAATATATTCTTGTTGATGGCTCCACTCCTGGAACCACAAAAAGAGTAGTGGCTTTAAGACACACATTTAGACCACAAAAGCAAAAGTTAGAATTAACAGATATAAGTTATATTAACAAGTAAAGATTAAAGGTATTGATTTACTATGAAAGCAAATATTTATGATTTAGAAGGAAAGACAATCAAAGAGATAGAGTTACCTGAATATTTTGCACAGGACTATAGACCAGACTTAATTAAAAAAGCAGTAATCTCTAGTCAGTCAAAAGGCTATCAGGCAATGGGTGTTTCTCCATACTCAAACAGAAACTATACTTCAATCTACATCGGTAGAAGAAAAGAAAACAAAGCAAACATCACAATTAATACTGGGCACGCAAGACTACCAAGAACAAAGAACAAAAGAGTGTTAATGGCAGGTAGAGTTATGAGAGTCTCTCAAGCAGTTGGTGGACCACGAGCTCACCCTCCAAAGGTTGCCGAAATCCTTGCAAGGAAAATAAACTCTAAAGAAAGAACAAAAGCAATAATCTCTGCAGTTTCTGCAACAGCTAATAGAAACTTAGTTGAAGAGAGAGGACACATCTTACCAGAAAAGATAACATTACCAATTATTTTTGATAACAAATTAGAAAGCTTAAGCAAGACTTCTCAAATCTATACAGCTCTTGAAAAATTAGGTTTAGATAAAGATGTAATAAAAGCTAAAGAAAAGAAAACAATAAGAGCAGGAAAAGGAAAGATGAGAGGAAGAAAATACAAGAAAAGAAAAAGTATTTTGTTTGTCCTAGCAGACAGTAAAAACTACAAAGCATTCAGTAATCTTGAAGGTGCTGATGTCATCTCTGCAAGACAATTATCAATTAAAGAGTTAGCTCCAGGAACACACGCAGGAAGACTAACAATCTATAGCCAAGCTGCAATTGAGGAATTAAAGAAAAGATTTGAATAAGTGATATTTTATGAAAAAAATCGAATATTATGAAGTTTTAGAATATCCAGTCATTACTGAAAAAACAGTAAATATGATTTCAACAACCAACAGAGTAACTTTTGTTGTAAACAAAGCATCAACAAAAAAAGAAATAAAAGAGGCTGTTGAAAAATTATATAATGTTAAAGTAAAAACAGTAAATGTTTTATTTGATAGAAAAAACAGAAAGAAAGCATTTGTTACTTTAAAGAAAGGCTTTAATGCTCAAGATTTAGCTAACAAATTAGGTATCATATAAATACGTGATTAAAAATGGGAAGACGTTTAAAGATTCAAAGAAGAGGAAAAGGCGGGCCAGTATATACTGCTACCAATAATGCTAAATTTGATATTAATTATAGAACTGTTAAAGAATTACAGACAGGACAAGTTATAGATTTAGTAACAGATCCAATAAGATCTTCGCCAGTTGCTGAAATTCTAATGGCAGACGGCACAAAAGAATATGTAATTTGTGCAGAAGGATTAGTAACAGGTCAAAGACTTGAGTTTGGCTCAGGTGCACAAAAGAAAAAAGGTAATGTCTTACCACTAGGCGAAATAGAGCCCGGAACCACAATCTTTAATATTGAAAAAAACTTTGGAGATGGGGGAAAGTTTGTTAGAGCTGGCGGTCAGACAGCAATACTTGTTAACAAAAAAGAAAAAGCAATAATTAAATTACCATCAGGTAAGTTAGTACAATTGCCACTTGATGCAAGAGCAACAATTGGCGTAATTGCAGGCGGCGGAAGAAAAACAAAACCATTTGTTACTGCTGGTGCAAAGTTTAAAGCAATGAAAGCAAAAGGGAAGAAGTATCCAAGAGTAAGAGGTGTAGCAATGAATCCTGTAGATCACCCATTTGGTGGTTCTCAGCATCACGTTGGTCACTCTAAGTCTACTTCAAGACACGCTCCATCTGGAAGAAAGGTTGGTGCAATTGCTTCAAAGAGAACAGGTAGAAAGAAGAAATAGTATAAATAATTAAGGTGTATAAACAATGGCAGAAGAATTCAAATATAGAGGGCACACTCTAGAAGAACTAAAAAAGATGTCTTTACTAGATTTTGCAAATATTGCAGGAACTAGAGCAAAGAGGCATTTAAGAAGAAACCATAGCGATGCATTCTACGAAAGAATAGAAAAAGACAAAAAAGCAAACAAGAAAATAAGAACACACAGAAGAGACATCATAATTACACCAAAGATGGTTGGTAAAACAATTTATGTCTATAATGGAAAAGAGTTTTTACAAACAGAAATTTTCCCAGACATGTTAGCACATTATCTTGGAGAGTTTGCATTTACAAGAAAGAGAATAAGACACGGTAAAGCAGGAATCGGTGCAACCAAGTCCAGTACTGCTGTTGCTGCAAGAAAGTAAAGTGATAAAATATGTCATCAGATCATAATTACAACTACCAAAAAAAGTTGGACTCTAAAAAGTCTGCAAGAGCTTCAAAGCATAATTGCCCAATCTCTGTTAAGTACGCAGTAGAGTTTGGAAATTATTTTAGAAATATGCCTGTAAAAAAAGCATTAAAGATTTTAGCAGACATAGAAGCAAAGAAGGACTACCTTCCACTTGTTAAGTATGCTAAGAAAGTTCCAAACAGAAAAGGACAAAGCAAAAGAGGTACAACAATAGGGAGATATCCAGTCAAGTGCGCAAAATATGTAAGACTTATGCTTGAAGAAGCAAAAGCAAATGCTGAAAACAAAAACCTAGACACAGAAAAGTTAAAGGTAGAAAGCATGTTTGCAACAAAAGGTGTAACAAGACAAAAGATACAGCCAATGGGTAGAATCGGCGGAAAGACAAGAGAATCAAAATCTACAAATATTGAAGTAATAGTGGTGGAGGCTTAAGATCAAACATGAAGGAGAATGTTTTTGTCAAAGACAAACTAAAAAAGATGGCAATTGCTCAGTATCTACAAAAGAAACTAAAGCAAGCTGGATTTATAGATGTCGAGGTTGTTAAGTCGCCAATTTCCACAAGAGTTGTTATCTACGCTTTAAGACCTGGCTTTGTAATTGGTAAAAGCGGATTTAATATTAAAGCATTAACTGAGGATCTTGAAAGAGACTTTGGGTTAAATAAAGTGCATATAGAGATTGGAGAACTACAAAACAAAGATCTTGATCCAAGAGTAATAATTGAAAACCTTTCAAATGATATTGGAAGAGGAATTGCTTGGAAGTCAGCAGTCTATAGAGCGATGACGCAGATGAAAAATGCAGGCGCAGTAGGTGCAGAAATTGTTGCAAAAGGTAACACCGCAGGTAAAGGTCAAAGAAAAAGATCTTCAAGATACGCATTTGGATACTTAAAAAAAGCCGGTTCTCAAAAAGACCTTGTTGCTTTTGAAAAAAGAACAACCTTTCCAGGCCTTGGAACAATCGGTATAAGACTTAGAATTGTTCAGCCAGAAACTGTCTTTTCAGACAAGATCGATGTTAGAGAGTTATCTCATAGACACAAGCTAGCAAGAGAACAAAAAAGGCTAGAGAATAGAGAAGAAGAAGTTGAGAAAGAAACAATAGTTGCTAA
The DNA here is from genome assembly GCA_035387745.1 of archaeon. GTDB lineage: Archaea > Iainarchaeota > Iainarchaeia > Iainarchaeales > CSSED10-239 > JAKQTP01. Next base: position 44,094 of record DAOOON010000003.1, on the reverse strand, counting down.
AGAAAAAGTTGAAGAAAAGAAAAAAGCAAAAGAAGAAAAGTCAACAGAGAAAACGGAAAAGAAACCAAGAGTGAAAAAAGAAAAGAAAGAAACTAAAGAAGAAAAATTAGAGATAGTAGAAGAAATAATAGAAGAGTGATTAGATGACAAAGAAAAAAGCAGTAGCATTAAATTCAATGGTTGAAATTGAAAATAAAGTTAGAGATTTAAAACTAGATCTAGCAAAGGAAAAAGGAATGCTAGCTTCAAAAACAAAATCCACTAATCCTTCAAAGAAAACAACTCTTAAAAAACAGATAGCAAGACTACTAACAAAATTAAATGCTCTAAAGAAAAAGCAAAAAGAAGTTCCAGTTAAGGTTGCTTCAAAAAAAGAAGTAACTCCAAAAACAAAAGATAAGAAGAAATAATTTGTGAGGTGTTAAAGTAAAATATGGCTGAGATTTGTCCTGTATGTCATTTACCAAAAACAATCTGTACTTGTGATCTTAGAACAAGAGAGCAACAACAGATAAAAATCAGAACAGAGAGAAAGAAATTCAAGAAGTATGCGACTCTGATTTCAGGGTTTACAGATGCTAACGAGCAACAGGAAGTTTTCAAGTATCTTAAAAAGAAATTAGCTTGTGGGGGAACAGTCAAAGAAAATGTTATTGAACTACAAGGCGAGCAAAAAGAAAGAATAAAAAAACTATTAATAGAGAAAGGATATCTTGGAGAATTAATCGATGCTTAATGTCAAAAATTCTGAGCTGATTGGAAAGATTATAATTATTAAAAATTCCTCAGACAGAACAAAGATAGGAAAAAAAGGAATAATTATCTACCAAACAAAAGATTTGCTAAAAATTAGAGATGATAAAGAAAAAATATTTGAAATTAAAAAAAATGAAATAATAGATTTAGAAACAATAAATATGTGAAAAGTTATGGATGCTAAAACATGTCTTGATAAAAACTGCCCGATTCATGGACAGATAAGCGTAAGAGGAAAGACTTTACAGGGTATTGTGGTTAAGAAAAAAGCCATAAAGACCGCAGTAATACAAATGGAAAAAACAAAGTATATCAGAAAATATGAAAGATATATGAAAAAGAAAGTAAAGATTCCAGTACACTGCCCAGAATGTATGGAGATTAATATAGGAGACATAGTCCTTGTGGGCGAAACAAGAAAACTAAGTAAAACAAAGTCTTTTGTTATTATGAAAAAACTAGGAACTGTAAGCCACATGGAAGACATAATTAAAGATGATGACAAATACGAAGGTATAGAGGAAGAAGAGGTTGAAGAAGAATGAAACCAATAAGTGCAAAAGTAACAAGAGGACTTCAGATTGGTTCTAGATGTTTATGTTCAGACAATAGTGGTGCTAAAGAAATAGAGATTATTTCAGTCATCAATATTAAAACAAAAAGAAAAGGCGTACAGTCTGCAGGAATTGCATCTCTATTAAATGTTGTTGTTAAAAAAGGAAAGCCAGCAATGAAGAAGAAAATGGAAAGAGCAGTTGTTGTTAGAGTAAGAAAAGAATATAGAAGAAAAAACGGCTGGAGAGTTTGCTTTGAAGACAACGCAGTTGTTTTAACAGATCCAAAGGGTTTTCCAAAAGGTTCTGAAATCAAAGGTTGTGTTGCAAAAGAAGTTGGTGAGAGATACCCAAAGATTGCGGGTCTTGCAAGTGCAGTTATTTAAGATTATTTAGGTGAATAAAAAATGATTAATAAAACAAAAAAACCAGGAAAGAACAGAAAAAGAATGTTAACTGGCGTTTATCATGTTAAAAGAAAATTATTAGTTGCTCCAATCGACAAGCAGCTTGTAAAACAAGTAAACAAGAAAAGAGCGTCTTTAAGAAAAGGAGACACCGTTAAAGTTCTTGTTGGGGACAATAAAGGAAAGACAAGCGTTGTAGAAAAAGTAAACTACGACAAAGGCACAGTTTATCTAAAAGACTTCAAAGTAACAAATTCAAGAGGTCAGGAAAAATTATTGCCATTTAAGGCTTCAAATTTAGTAATCACAACATTAGTTTTAAATGATAAAAAAAGATTTGTTGAAAAAAAATCAAAAAAATAATTGGTGACTTATAATATGACAAAGAAAGGAAGTACAAGAGTTTTAAAAACTCAAAATGTCGGAAAGGTACACAAGGTTGATAAGAAAAAAACCTTTGTTCTAAGACCAGACCCAGGAAAGCACACTCTTCTAAAGGTTGTTAGTGCAGGTTATGTCTTAAGAGACATATTACATTTAACAGAAAACAACAGAGAATCAACTTTTGTTGTTAGAAACAAAGAAATGGCAGTTGATAAAAAACCAATTAAGTCAATCAATTACGCAGTTGGATTATTTGATATTATAGAGTTACCAAAGATAAAGAAGGCATACAAAGTAATATACAAACAAAACGGACTAATAACATTAATAGAAATAAATCAAGACGAAACAAAATATAAAGTTTGTAAGATAATTAAAAAAATGATAACCAAGAAAGGGCAGATACAATTAATAACAAACGATGGAAGAAGTGTAATTACAACAAATCAAGCATACAAGACAAAGGCTTCTATAAAACTTGATCTTGAAGACAACACCATAAAAGAATATTACCCTTTAGAGAAAGGCAGAAAAGTTTTCTTAATTGGTGGTAAACACATTGGGAAAACCGGAATCATTGTTGCAGTAAAGAAAGGGAACATGATAAAAAAAGAATTAGTAAAATTAAAGATTGATGATAAAGAGTTTGAAACTACAGAAAAGAATGTTTTTGTAATCAACTAAAAAGGGATATTTCATGACTACAGACAAAAATAACAACCCAAACAGGGAAATCTTTATTGAAAAGGTAACCGTAAACATGGGTATTGGCGAAGCTGGTGAAGAGCTTGAAAAAGGTTTAAAGATTCTACAATTGGTAACTAAGAAAAAACCAGTTAAGACAATGGCAACAGTTAAATTACCAACCTGGGGAATAAGACCTGGTCTACCAATCGGCGGGAAGGTAACTCTAAGAGGAAAAGAGGCGCTTGACTTTATAGATTTAACCTTAAAAGCAAAAGAATACAAGATAAAGAAAAAGTCTTTTTCAAATGAAGGGCACTTTTCTTATGGCATAAAAGAATACTTAGATGTTCCAGGAATCAAATACGACCCAAATCTTGGAATCAGGGGTTTTGATGTTTGTGTGTCTTTGAAAAGAAGAGGATACAGAGTAAAGCAAAGAAAATACAATATCGCAAAAGTTGGAAAGAAACACAGAATCACAAAAGACGAGGCAATGGAGTTTGCAAAAGAAAAATTAAAAATAGTGGTTGAATGAGTGAAATAGATTATAAAAAGCTAGGCAAAACAAGTAAAGAACTTAAAAGAACTAGAAAGTGTAGATTTTGCGAAACAAACAAGGGACTTATAAGGAAATATAATCTTTATATCTGTAGAAGATGCTTTAAAGATTATGCAGACAAGTTGGGATTTAAAAAATTAGATTAAATATTTATTAGGTGAAAATTGATGAGCTTAAACGATCCAATATCAAACGCATTAAACAACATAAATAATGCAGAGATGGCTTCTAAACAAACTTGCACACTAAATCATTCTAAGTTTTTAGAAAGTGTATTAACTCTTCTAAAAAAAGAAGGATATATTAAGATGTACAAAGTTTTAGAAAAGAAACCATGTAAGCAAGTTGTTGTTTATCTTGGCGGAAGAATAAACAAATGTAAAGCAGTTAAACCAAGATATCCTGTGAAAAAGCAAGACTATGAAAAGTTTGAAAAGTCATATCTTATCTCAAGAGACGTTGGTGTATTAATTGTAAGCACAACACAAGGCATAATGAGCCACAAAGATGCTAAAGAAAAAGGTCTTGGTGGAAGAATTGTTGGTTACATTTATTAAATTTATAAATTGTGAAAAAGATTATGCAAGCAAAAAAAGAAAAAAAAGAAATTAAAGAAACAAAGATAAAGATACCTGGAGATGTTAAAGTGCATCTTGGTTCTCATGATTTGATTCTTGAAAAGTCTGGAAAGAAAACAGATGTTGAGTTTAATCCAGTTTATGTTTCTGCAAAATTTGAGAATGGAGAGATCGAGCTTATACCTAAGAGTAAAAAGAAAACAATTAAAGCTGTTGTTAACAGCACAGAAAAGCATATAATTAATGCTTTAAAGGGTTTTGAAAAAGACTATGTTTACAAGCTTTCAGTTGTTTACTCTCACTTTCCAATAACTGTAAAGGTTGAAGGCCACGAAGTTGTAATCTCAAATTTCTTAGGAGAGAAAAAACCAAGAAAGACAAGAATTCTTCCAGGTTGTAAAGTAGAAGTCAAAGGGAAAGAAATAATAGTAAAAGGTCACGACAAATATGCAGCGGGCCAAACAGCAGGAAATATTGAAAAGGCAACAAGAGTTGTTGGAAGAGATTTTAGAATATTTGATGATGGTTGTTATATTGTTGAAAAAGCAAAGCGTGAATGATTATGAGTAATGATACACCAAACTTTAGAGGGCATTTCCCTTTAACACTTAGAAGAACCAAACACAATAGAAAGGTTCAAAAATGGAGATATCCAAGAGGTATCGATAGACACATGTCTGTTAAGAAAGGACCACAACCAAAGATCGGTTACGGCCACAAGAACACAGAGAAAGGTATGCATCCTTGTGGTTTAAAGGAGTGTATCGTAAGGACTGTGACAGATATTAACAAACTAAACCCAAAAGAGATTGCAATAAGATTTAATGGAACACTTGGCTTAAAAAAAAGAACAGAGTTAAGAAAAGTTGCAAAAGAAAAAGGTTTTAAAATATTAAATTAAAAAATGGTGTAAACCTATGAAGTTAGATAAATTAAAAACATTTTCAGGAAAGATCCTTAAGAAAAGCAAGCATAAGTTAGTTATTGATGAGAAGAAATATCAAGACAATAAAGAGTTTGTTGATAAAGCAATAACTAAGCAAGATGTTAGAGACGCAATAGCAAAAGGTGTAATAAAGAAGAAAAACGATACTGGCCAATCAAGAGGCAGAGCAAGAGTCCTTTTAAAGAAAAAGCAATTAAAAAGAAAAAGAGGACAGGGAAAAAGAAAAGGAACACCAAAAGCAAGACAGAGCAGAAATCTATATAATGACAAGATTAGGGCTCTAAGAAAAAGACTAAGAGAATTAAGAAAAGAAGACAAATTAAATAATAAAAACTATCGTGAAATTTACCAAAGAATAAACGGTAACTACTTTAGAGGTAAGAAACATTTAGAAGAATATATTAGTAGTGGTGAAAAGAAATGACATCAGGACCAACATTTAAAGTTGCATTTAGAAGAAGAAGAGAGCAAAAGACTGACTATAAGAAAAGACTTGCGGTTCTTAAGTCTAAAAAGGACAGAGTCGTTCTAAGAGTAACAAATGCTCTTGTTAAAGCTCAATTAATAAGATATGATAAGGATGGAGACAAGACTTTAGCAAGCGCAGATTCAAAGGAATTAAAGGCTTTAGGTTATTCCGGAAATACAAAGAATACTCCTGCAATTTACTTAACGTCTTTACTTTTAGCTCAGAAAGCAAAGAAGAAAGGAGTTAAAGAAGTTATTCTTGATTTAGGTGCAAGAAACTATAAGTCCGGTAACAAGATTTTTGCAGGCTTAAAAGCAATAGTAGATTCTGGGCTTGATTGTCCACATGATGAAAAGGCTTTTCCAGGAAAAGATAGAATTGAAGGAAAGGTTATGGCAGAATATTTAAAGAAACCAATAGATAAGGAGTTTATAGTAACTAAAGAAAAAATATTAAAGATGTGATTATTCTATGTGTGCATTTAGCGAAAGAGAAAGAAGACCAAGAAGAGAAAAAAGAGAAGAAAAAGTATTTGATAAAGATGCTTGGATTCCAAAAACAGAGCTTGGTAAAAAAGTAAAGGCAGGAGAATTAGCATCTCTTGACGATGTCTTCAAGCTTGGTAAAAAAATAATGGAACCCGAAGTTGTTGATTGTTTTATTTCTGATCTTAAAATGAAAGTTATTGATGTTAAGAAAACAACAAGAGTGACTAGGGCCGGTAGACATTTCTCTTTTAGAGTCTCAGTAATAATAGGAGATGGTAATGGCCACATAGGCGTTGGAACAGGAAAAAATATTGAAAGAATAGTTGCTCAAGAAAAAGCAATAAAAGATGCAAAGTTAAACATTGTTCCAGTAAGAAGAGGCTGCGGTTCTTGGGAATGTAATTGTTCAAAGAAGCACTCAATACCTTATAAAGTCATTGGCAAGTGCGCGTCTTTAAGAGTAGAGCTTTTACCTGCACCAAACGGTATTGGTCTAGCAGTAAGCGATACCATTAAACCAATATTTGATCTTGCAGGAATAAAAGATCTTTGGTCAAACACAAGAGGTGCAACAGATACTAAACTAAACTTTACAAGAGCAACAATTGATGCACTTTATAAGATTTCAGATTTAAAGACAAAAGAAAAAGAAATAGAAACAGAAGATAAAGAAAATAAAGAATAAAAAGTGAAATAAGATATGTTTGCAATAATTAGAATAAGAGGGCCAGCAAAGGTCAATGTAAATATTGAAAACACAATGAAGTTATTAAACTTAACAAGAGTAAATCATTGTGTTATATATCCTGAAGACAAATATGTCAAAGGAATGCTTCATAAGTTAAGAAACATGGTAACCTATGGTGAAATATCAAAAGAGGCATTAAAGAAAATGCTAAACAAAAGAGGCTATTGCTATAATGAGAAAGGCAAATTAATAAAATTTAAAGAACATTACAAGGATGAAAAAAAACAAGACAAAGTTATTGAGGAAATAGTCTCAGGAAAAGCAAAGCTTGAAGATCTTGGTATCAAGAAGGTTTTCAGACTTAAGCCACCAACAAAAGGCTTTGATAGAAAAGGAATTAAAAAGACATTTAAGGAAGGCGGAGTACTTGGTTATAGAGCTGACCAAATAAATACTCTTCTATTAAAAATGATTTAAATTTGTGAAAATTTATGGTAAAAAGAAAAATTGACAGATTAAGAGGAAAGAGAACTCACGGTCACGGTAATACAAAGAACGCTAGAGGTTCTGGTTGTACTGGCGGTAAAGGCAGAGCTGGTTCAACAAAGCACAAGTTCACAAAATACTATGTTGATTTTGGTCAAAGAATTTTCTTAAAACCAAAGACAAAGTTAAAGACAATTACTCTTGAGGCATTGTCTGATATGATTAAAGACAAGAAAGAAATAAACTTAAAAGAACTAGGCTATGATAAGATTCTTGGTAAAGGAAATATCACAAAGCCAGTTGTTTTTAATAATGCTTTAGTAACAGCGGTTGCTAAAGAAAAGATTGAAAAAGCCGGGGGAAAGGTTCAATGAGTTTTTTTGATGGAATATTGAGGGCACTGCCTTCAGTCAAGGAACCAAGTAAAGTTCCAAATGTCAGGCAAAAGTTGCTTTGGACATTAGTTGTTCTTGTTATTTACTTTATATTAGGAACAATAACTTTGTTTGGTCTTGATCCTAGTCAAACCGCAAATATCAGCATGTATCAGATGATACTTGCAAGTGATATTGGTACATTAATTACTCTTGGTATTGGCCCAATTGTTTTAGCATCAATTATCTTGCAATTGCTTGCAGGAGTCAAAATTATTAATTTTGATTTTTCAAAGTCAGAAGACAGAGCAAAATTCTCTGGGGCACAAAAACTTCTTGCAATTGTTCTTGCAATAGTTGAAGCAATAATTTATTCAGCATTTGGTATGCTTGTTCCAGCACAAGGAATGCTTTTAATCGTAATATTACAAATAGTAATTGGTGCAATAATAGTAATTTATCTAGATGAAGTTGTAAGCAAATATGGAATAGGTTCAGGAATTGGACTATTCATTGCTGCAGGTGTTTGCCAAGCAATCATTTGGCAAATATTTAGTTTCCCAAACTCTGCAATTAGTTATCCTGGAGGATTATTATTCCAAGGAATTAGCTATGCAGCAACTGGCGCAATGACTGAGTTATTAGCAACAGTATTATTGCCAATATTATTTACATTATTGGTTTTCTTTGCAGTTGTTTATGTCGAAAGCATACATGTTAATATTCCATTGACAGTTGGTAGAAGTGGAATGGGTGCAAATTTTCCAGTTAAATTAATGTATGTTTCAAACATGCCTGTAATTCTTACAGGAACGTTGTTTGCAAATATTGCTTTATTTGCATCTCTTGCGAAAGGCAAAGCGCTTGGTAATTTTTTAACACCAGTTGCAAATTTTTTAAATCCGTCACAAGGGTTATTGCAGACTGCAATCTTTGGTGGTGCAACTTGGGGCACGGTGCTTTCAGTTTTAGGATATTCAATATTATTTGTTTTAATGTGTGTAATCTTTGGTAAGTTCTGGGTTGAAGTTGGTGGCCAAGGTACAGAGAATGTTGCAGGTCAGTTACAGAGATCAGGGATGTCAATACCTGGATTTAGAAGAGATGAAAGAGTTTTAGTAACAGTACTTAACAGATATATTCCAACAATTGTGATTATGGGTTCAATTACTGTTGGGCTTTTCGCAGTGTTTGCAGACATCACCGGAGCAATAGGAACAGGAACCGGAATTTTGTTAACAGTTGGAATAGTTTATAGATTCTATGAACAATTAGCAAAAGATCAGTTGTTCGAGTCTGGTAATTTTTTGAAAACAATGTTAAATAAGTGATAATATATGAACATACCAATAACCGGATCACATTGGATAGATTTGATACTTTTAGCATTGATATTTGTAATATTAAACAGAGCAATACAGCATTTCTTTTCTGATCCAAAAGAATATTTCTTTGTAAAAAGAAGAAATAAAGAAATTCAAGCAGAAATGAAAGTATTAATGAAAGAAAACAATTACATTGCAGTCCAAGAAAAACAAAAAGAAGCATTCAGCCTTATGGGTAGACAATTTAAAGGAATGTTTAAAACCATGATTCCATTAATGATTATGGCGATTCCTTTTTTGTATGTTATAAATAAATTTTATGGTGCAATAAAATTCATAGACACAACATTTCCATGGACATTTGATCTTCATGGTTTTTGGACATATTTCATTATGACTTTTATATTTTCAATAATCGCAAATAATATTTACGATAAAATATTTGAACAAAAATATAAGGACTATGTTCCTGCAGACTATAAGAAAAAATAATATGGTGAAAAAACAATATGCCTAATCCAAATCAGAAATTTAAAAAACATAAAACTACAATTACTCCTAGTGGTAAAAAATCCAGAGTACTTGTAAAGAAAAAAACTTCAAAACACAAGTGTGCAGTTTGTAAAGCAATTCTTCACGGTATGCCGCATGGCAAAAGAACAGTAGAAGTTAAAAGACTAAGTAAGACTGAGAGAAGGCCCGAAAATCTATTATCAAGTGTTCTTTGCCCAAAGTGTAGGCAGATTGCATATTTGGATGCAGTAATGTTAAAGCACAATATTAAAACAGAAGAAGATGTTGATTTAAGATATATAAAATATATAAAAATGATATTAAAAAAAATAGAGTGATGATTTATGGGTTTATTAGAGAAAGGAAGAAAATGCATAATAATGCAAGGTAGAAATATAGGTAAGCAGATTGTTATTGACAAGATGGATACCAAATATATCTACTATAAGATAAAAGACAAAGAGCAAAAGATAGGAATACTACATGTATTTCCTTTAGAATAATTAAATGTGATATGTAATGGCAAAAGATAAAAAAATTAATAATACACCAGAACTAAAAGTTAAGAAAAGTAGGTCAGAAGGATCAACTCATATTTCTGCAGATAAATTGAAAATGGTTAAACCTAAGCCAAAGCCAAGCCATTTTAATCCTGCTAAAGAAGGAGCAGACTTCAGGCACATAGTAAGAATTGCAAACAGAGATATTCCAGGATATATGCCAATCTCTGATGGTTTAACATTAATCTATGGCATAAGTAAAAGACTAGGAAAAGTAATAGAAGAAATATTTTACAAGGATTCTGGTAAAGTTATTAATAGAGTAGGAAATTTAACAGAAAAAGATGTTGAAGCTATAGAAAAAATAATAGCAGACTTAGACAAGAGAGTGCCTGCTTGGTTACTTAATAGACCAAAACAAAGAGATGGTACCCAAGCTCAATACATCATGGCAGATCTAAAGCTAGTTGAGAGAAAAGAACTTCAAAGACTTGGTAAATCCAAAAGCTATAGAGGTTTAAGATTACAGTGGGGTCTAAGAGTAAGGGGCCAAAAAGCAAGATCAACTGGTAGAAGACATTCAACAATTGGTGTAGAAAAGAAAAAGTAGTGGCACAGTAAAAAAATAAAGGTGAAAAATAATGGGAGAACCAAGAAGATTAAACAGACAGTATGATGTTCCAAGAAAGCTTCACGATAAACAAAAAATGATTATCGATAGAAAGCTTGAAAGAGAATATGGTTTAAAAACAAAAAGAGAAATCTGGAAAGCAGAATCAGTTGTTAGAAACTATAGAAAGATGGCAAGAAAACTTCTAGCAGGTAATGTTGATAACTACGAGAAAAGAAATAGCGAGTTAATAGGGAAATTACAAAGAACCGGCATCTTTACAAAGGATCATACAATCGATGATGTTTTAAAATTACAGGCTTCAGATTTACTTGAAAGAAGACTACAAACACAAGTCTTTAGAAGAGGTCTTGCATTAACGCCAAAACAAGCAAGACAATTAATAACACATGGCCACATAATAGTAAACGGCACAAAAAGAACAGCACCTAGTTCTCTTGTTATGGCAGGAGATTCAATAGCTTACATTGATACTAAAATAAAAGCAGCAATCGATAGAGCACAAGAACAAAAAGGAAAGCCTTTTGTTAAACCAGTAAAGCAAAATAAAGAAGAGAAAAAAGAGGAGAGTGAATGATTATGGCAGGCATAGGAAAAACAGGTATTGTTAATATCTTTGCTTCAAGAAACAACACTATAATTGTTCTAACAGACGAGACTGGTTCAGAAGTTATTGCAAAATGCTCAGGCGGCCAGATGACAAAGTCTCAACATAAAGAGGGCTCTCCATATATTGCAACTAAGATTGCTCAAGTTGTTGCTGAAAAAGCAAATGATAAAGGCATAAAGAATGTTCATGTTAAGATTAGAGCACCAGGTGGTAATCTTTATTATAATCCTGGGCAAGGCGCTGAGTCTTCTTTAAAGACACTAACAAGAGCAGGCTTAAATATTTTAAGTATCTCAAACACTACGCCAGTCCCACACGACGGCTGTAGAAAACAAAAGAAATTTAGAAAGAAAAAATAAAATGGTAGGCAGAACAATATGGCAAAAATAACTTATCTTGAAACTGTTGGAAAAACTTACAAGTATCTTGCAGAGGGCTTTGACCCGATTGACATGAATACTTTAAGAAAGAAGATAAGTTATTGTTTATCAGTCTATGCAGTTGATGAGATTGATTTTTATGAGAACGATTCAGTTATTGTTGATGAGATGCTTGCTAATAGGATTGCATTAGTACCATTAACAACACCAACAGAATCAACAGGAAAGAAAGTAACTCTAACTTTAGAGAAAGACGGCCCATGCACCGTTTATTCTGGCGATTTACAATCAAATGACGAGGACGTTAAGCCAGTATATGACACCATACCATTAACAAAACTAAAAGAAAACCAAAGACTAAGACTTGATGCTTATGCTATTCAAGGTCAAGGAAGAACACACGTTAAGTTCTCTCCTGCAATTGTTTCTTTTAAGCAGTTGCCAGAACTTGAGATATTAAGAGGATGTGATGGTTGTGAGGCTTGTGTTAATGCTTGTCCAGTAAAATGTATGAAGATGGTTTCAGGAAAGCCAAAGATTGATGACGTAAATAAATGTACAAACTGCCAAGCATGTGTTGATGCTTGTCCAAAGAGTTGTTTAAAACTTAACGATACTAATAATTATATATTAAACATAGAATTAATTGGCCAATTACCAATTGAAGCAATTGTAAAGTTGCTTGATAGATATACTAAAGAGTATATGATGTTACTTAAAAAGAAATTTAAGTAATGTAAGAGGACTAAACTTAGCGCTGGGGTTCCCGAGCGGTCAAAGGGGCTGGACTTAAGATCCAGTGCTTAGTGCTTCGCAGGTTCGAATCCTGCCCTCAGCAGAGGCCCTTTCCCCAAGAAAAATCAAAAATTTTTCTGGGCACAGAAAATATTAGTTTTCTTGTGTTTTTTGTAAAAAAGAAAGTTCTTTCAGGCCCAAAGAAAAAACTACGAACTAAAAAAAAGATTAATATTTAAAAAAATTAAAAAAGAGAATGATTATGAAAAAAGATACAAAGAATTTACAAACTCAAAAGTTGATTGAGAATCTATATAAGTTATCAAAGGATAAGAAAAAAGAAATATATGTTAGCGTTGCAAAGATTTTAGAAGCATCTTCAAAAAAACAACCGTCAAAGAATCTTTTTAATTTACAGAAGATGTCTTATATTAACGACGGAGACATTGTAGTTATTCCTGGGAAAATACTTGGAACAGGGATTTTAGAAAAAAAGATAACAATCTATGCTTTAAGCTTTTCAGAATCTGCAAAAACAAAATATAAAGGACTAAAGACATTAAGAGATTTCTGTAAGGACAATATAGATTATAAAAAAGTAAAATTAATAAAATAAAATTTATTTTGGTGAAAACATATGATAGTATTAAATGCAAAAAATAAAATACTTGGAAGACTTGCTTCTGAGATTGCTCCAAAGCTTTTAAGAAGCTCAGAAAAAATAATAGTTGTTAATGCTAACGACGCGTTTATTTCTGGAACAAAAGAAGACATCATGGCAAGATTTAAAGAAAGAACACACAGAAAAGGAAAAGGTAATCAGTTAAAGAATGCGAAATATCCAAGATATCCAGACAAGATGATAAAGTTTGCAGTAAGAGGAATGCTTCCAAGAAATGCAAGAGGTCAAGCTGCTTTAAAAAATCTTAAAGTGTTTGTTGATGCTCCAGAAGCATATGTTAAAGACATGTCAAAAGAAGTTGTAGAAAAACCAAAATTAAAAGGCATGAATCTAAATGAGATTTGCGTACTATTAGGTGCAAAATTAAAAGTATAATTATTAGGTGAAAAAAATGGTAAAGAATTATTTTGTTAAAGCTTCAAGAAAAAATGCAATTGCAAGATGTATGTCAAAAGCAGGAACAGGCAAAGTTCGTGTTAATGGCCATTCTCTAGAGGCATATTATTCAGGGTACAAGCAAGGGCTAATAAAAGAGCCAATGATTCTTCTTGACGAAGAAGCAAATAAGCTTGATTATTTTGTTAATGTTTCTGGTGGCGGCGTAATGTCGCAAGTTCAAGCAACAAGATCATGTATTGCTAAATCAATACTTGCAGCAAACAATAGAGAAAAAGTAAAAGATAAGATTATGACATATGATAGGCATCTTCTTGTTGATGATGTTAGAAGAAAAGAACCAAAGCACCAATTAGGTAAAGGTGCAAGAAAGAAAAAGCAACATTCTAAAAGGTGAAATAATGATTTGTCCAGTAAGATGTTTTTCGTGTGGTCAGGTTGTAGCTGACAAATATGATGAGTATGTAAGATTGATAACTCAGGAGAAGAAGACTCCGGAGGAAGCATTAAATATCTTAGGCATAGATAAATATTGCTGTAGAAGAATGCTTTTAACTCATGTTGAAGTTATTGATGAGATTATGAAGTATAATTAAATGTGATAAAAATGGATAAAGTAAATGCAAAACCAAGAAATTTTGAAAACGAAAACAGAACACCATCACAGAGTAGGACTCTTGTTAATGTTGATTTATATCTAAAGAATGGAATACACATTGGAACCAAATACAAGAATGGACCAATGAGAAAATTTGTATTCAAGTCTAGAAACGATAAGATCAATGTCATGGATGTTCAAATAATAGATAAAAGAATAAAGATTGCAATTGATTTTATTTCTAAATATGAACCTACAGATGTTGTGTTTATCTCTAGAAAGAAATATGCTCTTCCCGGTGTTAAAATTTTAGAGCAAGCATTTGGTTATAAATCAAAATTAAACAGATTTATTCCAGGAACCTTTACAAATCCTGAATCAGAACACTTTATAGAGCCAAAATTAGTATTTATTGCAGACCCTAATGTTGATAGACAAGCAGTTGTTGAAAGCACAAAAGCAAATATCCCAATTGTTGCTCTTTGTACAACTTCAAGCAACACAAGAAACATAGACTTGATTGTTCCTTATAACAATAAGGGGCGAAAATCAGTAGCATTGTTCTTCTGGTTATTAATAAGAGAACTTGAGTTAAGAAACGGAATAATAAAATCAGACAAAGACTATGCATATTCAATTGACGATTTAGTATATAATAGCGAAAATGGCGAAAAAGAAATGGATGAGGATCAGCCACTTCCAGGAAAGAGAGTTAGAAAGGTTTCAACTAAAGCTACTGCAAGAAAGCCAGCAGCTGGTGGTAGAAGACCAAGTAGCACAACCGGTAGCGCACCAAGAAGACCATATGTTAGAAGAACGCCTTTAGTAGCTGCCATGCCAATAGCAACAGCGGCAGCCCCAGCAGCAACAACTGCCGCTCCGACAGTAGAAAACGAGAAAAAAGAAGAAAAGCCAGCAGAAGTTTCAAAAGAATAGGTTTATTTAACTATCGTTAATATATATAATATAATAAATTAATGTGAATAGGGGTTCTATGCAAAACAGTAAAATATTGAGTTTGTTATTAGACTTTGGTCTTACGGAATATGAGGCCAGAACATTAACTACTTTATTTAATTTTGTTGAAGCAGATGCTCCACACATCAGTAGAAACGCAGAGATTCCAAAGACTAGAATCTATGATGTTTTAGAAAAATTAAAAGAAAAAGGACTAGTTCTAGAGGTCTATGGTAGACCAAAAAAATACAAGGTAATTGATCCTAATGAGATTTTTAAATACTTAATAGATAATAAACAAAGAGAATTGTCAGTTCTTGACAAACAAGTAAAAGACGTCTTAAGTAAAGAGACGTGGGCAAACCAGGTTTCTGGAGTTCAAGAAAAGATTTTACAAGTTAAGAATATTAAAGACTATAATAAGTTATTATCTCAAGAATTTGAAGGCGCAAAAAAAGAAATTACTGGTTTTACAAATATTGATGATAGAGTTGATGCATTTAAGCCAGTTTCAGAGATGCCAGAAATTAATGTTAAATTAATCTCTAAACCTATAACAAAAGACTTTGATCTTCCAAAGAATTTTAGTATACAAGAAAAAGAGCACTCAATGGATGCTTTTATTATTGATAAGAACAAAGTTGTTATGTCTTTAAATGATTTATCTTCACCAAAAGAGACATATCATTTAACAATTTTAAAAAACAATCCAAGTCTTACAAAAGCACTTCTTACTCATTTTGACGATTATTGGAAGAAGTAGTTTTTTTCTATTTTTATTTTTTTAAATTTTAAAAAATTATCATTGTCTATTTTTTTATAACCAAAAACCAAAAGTTTATATATTTTTGTTACTTATTCTATTATAGTATATTTATATTAGATTATTGGGTTGAGAAATAATGGGTCAAAAATTAATTAGAAATAGAGAAACTTTATCTAAAAACAACAAACCACAAAAAACTGATTTAAAAAGAAAAGCACAAGCAACAATGGAAGTTTTGATTATAATGGGTGTTTTAGTTGTTGGAGTAATAATATTTGGAACTTTTTATTTTGGAAATATTGGTGAGAGATCAAGAGGTTCAGCGGGAATTTCTAGAGACATGAATGAATCTGAATTAAAAACCAGTTATGATAAAGCAATAATTTATGATGGTGTTGATCAAGTATCAATGGATGGTGGTAGTAGCCACATTGTTCCAGATGATGGAGATAGCGATGATGAAGATGGGGATGAGCCACCAGGTTCAGAAGAAACTGGCCCTCCAACAATATTAGTATTTGATACAAGAAATACAAGTGATGGTTCTTCTGGGTCACCCTCTCCTTCTTCTACTGGCAATCAAATCGGATCAACATTAGAAGATGGATCACCATTAGAAGGAATAGATACTTATAATTTTAGTGTTGATTGGAATGATGACACAGATAGTAATATCACTTCTTTGAACCAGCCAAAAGCAACCCCTACCAATTCAGATGCTGGTAATCTCCCTTCTTCTGATAGCAGTCAAATCAGGTTGCCATTAGAATCATCAGGAACTTATAATTTTAATGTTGATTGGAATGATGGTACAAATAGTCATATTACTTCTTGGAATCAGCCAGAAGCAACACATACTTATTCAGAGCCAGGAATTTATGAAATAAAAATAACTGGAGTAATTAAAGGATTTCGTTTTAATAATAATGGCGACAGATTAAAACTTATAGAAATAAAAAACTGGGGTAACCTAAATCTAGGTAACAATGGTTATTATTTTTATGGCTGTTCTAATCTAGATATTACTGCTACAGACGTACTGGATTTAAATGGCACAACAAATTTAGAAGGCATATTTTATAAATGTAGTAGTTTAGTATTTAATGAAAGCATAAATTCTTGGGATACCTCTAAAGTAACTAATATGGGGTCTATGTTTAATATGGCCTCTAGTTTTAACCAACCATTGTCTTTTGATACATCTAATGTAATTAATATGTCTTTTATGTTTTCTAATGCTTCTAGTTTCAATCAACCTTTAGATTTTAATACCTCTAGTGTAACAGATATGTTTGCGATGTTTCAGTGTGCGATCGATTTTAACCAGCCATTATCTTCTTTTGATACCTCTAATGTAATTAATATGCGTAATATGTTTGGATGTATTTATGATATGAGTTTCAATCAGCCCATATCAAATTTTGACACCTCTAAAGTAGGCAATATGTCTTATATGTTTCGTAATGCTTCTAGTTTCAACCAGTCTTTATCTAATTTCGATACCTCTAATGTAACTGGTATGCAACATATGTTTCGTAATGCATCTAGTTTCAATCAACCATTATCTTCTTTTGATACTTCTAATGTAACTGATATGTGGGGTATGTTTTCAGGTGCGAGTAGTTTCAACCAGCCTTTATCTTCTTTTGATACTTCTAATGTAACTAATATGCGTAGTATGTTTTCAGGTGCGAGTAGTTTCAATCAGTCTTTATCTTCTTTTGATACTTCTAATGTAACTAATATGGGCGCTATGTTTTTTGATGCACATAGTTTCAATCAGTCTTTATCTTCTTTTGATACTTCTAATGTAACTGATATGTATGGTATGTTTTCAGGTGCACGTAGTTTCAATCAGTCTTTATCTTCTTTTGATACTTCTAATGTAACCAATATGCATTGGATGTTTAGAGATGCTTCCAATTTCAACCGACTTTTATCAAATTTTGATACCTCTAATGTAACTGATATGTCTGAGATGTTTAGGAATGCATCAAGTTTTAATCAGCCCTTAGATTTTAATACAACTAATGTAACCGATATGTCAGGTATGTTTTCTGATGCAACCAGTTTTAATCAGCCCTTAGATTTTAATACAACTAATGTAACCGATATGTCAGGTA
>DAOOON010000003.1:23976-26402 GCA_035387745.1 archaeon | reverse complement strand
GATTTTAATGTCTCAAAAGTAACTAATATGGGAGGTATGTTTAATAATGCATCCAGTTTCAACCAAGACATAAGCTCATGGGATGTAGAAAATGTCACAAATTGGTCAGAAATATTTACTAATTGCCCAATACAAACAGATTATAAACCAGAAAAGTTTAGATAAATATTCTAAATCTTTTCTCTTTCTATTTTCCCTAATTTTTGTATTTGCCTGGCAAATGCATCTCTATAGTCGTTTTTATAAAAGACCTTTTTGATTCCAAATTCAATCATATATCTTACACAAGAAACACAAGGACTATATGTTGAATATAGTTCTGCGCCTTTAAGGTTGTGCCCATTCTTTATCGCATCAATCATTGCTCTTTGCTCAGCACATATGCCAGTACATAGCTCGTTACGTAGCCCTGGCCTAAACTTAAAATAGTCTTTTGCACAGCCAATAACAGAACAAGGAGGAATATTACTAGAATTACCATTATGTCCACTACCAATAATTTTTCCATTCTTAACAACAACAGCGCCAATTTGTTTTCTTAAACAAAGTGATTTCTTTTCTTCTGTAATTAGCGCGTTTTTAATGGTATTTAGGCTCATAAATACTAAGAAAAGATGAATCTATTTATAAAGGTTTCCTGGCTTAAATATATTATACTAAATATACTTTTTTCTAAAGAAAAAAGCCGATGAAGAAAACATTTTGGAGGTTTTAAAATGGCAGACTATGTTAAGTTCAGCGTACCAGAGGATTTAAAGAATCTTCAAGCTGATGTTGTTTCAAAGATTTCTAAATCAGGTAAAATAAAAGTAGGAATCAACGAAGTAACAAAAATGGTAGAGAGAAATACAGCAAAATTAGTATTAATTGCTGAAGACATTACTCCTGCAGAAATCGTAATGCATCTTCCAATAATTTGTAAAGAAAAAAACATAGCATTCAGTTATGTTTCAACAAAAGAAGAGCTTGGCAAGATTTCAGGAATAAATGCAAAAGCAAGTGCTATAGCAATTGTTGATGAAGGAGTTTTAAAAAAGGAATTCTCAGCATTAATCTCAAAGATTGAAGAATTAAGTGGTGGAAAATCAAAAGCTGAAGATAAACCAAAACCAGCAGAGAAAAAACCAGTAGCTAAGAAAGAAGAACCAAAGGTTGAAAAGAAAGAAGAACCAAAGGTTGAAAAGAAAGAAAAGCCAAAGGTTGAAAAGAAAGAAGAACCAAAGGTTGAAGAGAAACCAGTAGCTAAGAAAGAAGAAGTTGCTGAAGAAAAAACAGAATAGGTGATCAATAATGCCAGAAGAAGGAGTTCCAGCAGAAATTGTTGAAATTGTTGGAAGAACAGGTTCTAGAGGCGAAGCAACTCAAGTTCTTTGTAGAATACTAGATGGCTATGAAAAAGGAAGAATTAAGAAAAGAAATGTAAGAGGCCTAGTAAAGAAAGGCGACGTACTAATCTTAATGAATCCAGAATCAGAAGCAAAGGACATTAGGGGTCGCTAGATTAAAGGTGAATGTAAATGAAATGTACATTTTGTGGTAAAGAAATAAAAAAAGGCACAGGCATAATCTATGCTAAAAAAGACGGAACAACAAGTCACTTTTGTTCAAGCAAATGTAAGAAAAACCAACTAGTTAAAAAGTATAAACCACTAAAGACTAGATGGACAGACACCTATCATCTAGAAAAGACAAGACATCAAAAGAAACTTGCAAAAGAATAAGTTTCTTTTTAATCTTTCGACCAAAAGTTGTTTTAGTTTCTAAAAAGTGTGATAAACAATAGTATATAGACAACCAATAATCACAGTCATGGGTCATATCGACTCAGGAAAGACAACCTTTCTAGACAAGATTAAAGGTACTAGTATAGTTGATAAAGAAGCAGGAAAAATTACACAACACATTGGCGCAACAGAAATAACAATTGAAGTAATTCAAAAGATTAGCGGGCACTTAGCTAAAAAATATAATTTTGAATTAAGTATTCCGGGACTACTATTCATAGACACTCCAGGACACAACGCCTTTGATAATTTAAGAGAGAGAGGCGGAAGTCTTGCAGACCTAGTAGTTTT
This sequence comes from archaeon, assembly GCA_035387745.1. Lineage (GTDB taxonomy): Archaea > Iainarchaeota > Iainarchaeia > Iainarchaeales > CSSED10-239 > JAKQTP01. Next base: position 24,327 of record DAOOON010000003.1, on the reverse strand, counting down.
AGTAATGGATATCAACAAAGGCTTACAAGTGCAGGATATTGAAACACTCAATATTCTAAAGATGTATAAGGTTCCTTTTTTAGTTGTGGCTAACAAAGTAGATTTGGTTCAGGGCTGGTATCAAGAAGGAAAAGATATCACAAACAATCTTTCAACACAATCAAAACACACAGAAGAAAAACTTGATGAATTAATCTACAGAATTGTTGGACAACTATATGATAAAGGCTTTCAAGCAGAAAGGTTTGATAGAATTACAGATTTTACAAAACAGATTGCAATAATTCCTGGCTCTTGTGTTAATGGCTGGGGTCTAGCAGAAGCTGTTTTGTTTTTATCAGTCTTAAGTCA
>DAOOON010000003.1:0-23876 GCA_035387745.1 archaeon | reverse complement strand
GTGTTAATGGCTGGGGTCTAGCAGAAGCTGTTTTGTTTTTATCAGTCTTAAGTCAGAAATTTCTAGGCAAAAAAATAACAATTGAAGAAAGCGATTATATGCACGGGGCAGTTCTTGAAATTGGCGATCTTAAAGGAATGGGTTCAACTGCTGACGTCATTGTCTATCAAGGCAGTCTTAAATTAAAAGATGAAATTGTTTTTCCAACAAGATTTGGTTTACAAAACTCAAAAGTAAAAGCAATACTAAAACCAAATTTCATGACTGCGGTTGATAAGAAAGGAATTTTTGAGAATATTTCAGAGATTCATGCGGCTTCAGGAATAAAGGTTGTGGCTCCAGGAATTGAAGATTGTTTGCCTGGCGCAGTAATAATTTCTGCAAGTGATAAAGAAGCAGTAGAAAGACTAAAAACAAAATCATATAATTGTTTTATTAAAGGCTCAGAAGGGGCGTTTGTTAAAGCAGACACTCTTGGTTCTCTTGAGGCCCTACACAAACTATTAGAAAAGGAATGTATAAAAATAGCAAGTTCAGATATAGGTGAATTCACAAACAAAGATTTAACAGAATTAAAAATATTAAATGAAAAAGATAAGATTCAAGGGGTTCTTTTCTTGTTTAATGTTAAAATAAATCAAGAGTTTGAGGATGAGATTACTAGATTACAAATCCCTATATTTAAAAATAATATTATATATAAGTTAATTGAAGACTATCAAGAATGGCTAGGCAAAACAAAGAAAAAAGAGCTTGATAAATTATTAAAGGAAATAATATACCCTTGTAGATTCAAGGTGCTTCCAAATTTTATATTTAGAAGCAGTAAGCCGGCAGTTGTTGGCGTAAGGATAATAGAAGGCAGATTAATTTCTGGAGGAGCAGTTAGTTTAAATGATCAAAAGATAGGAACAATCGAAGGCATACAATCAGATGGTAAAGAAATTAATATTGCACAAAAGGATATGGAAGTCGCAGTGTCAATTGGAGACGCAACGTATCTTAAAGACTTCAAGGAGGGAGATGTTCTAGAGATTTCTCTTAACCTTGATATGATTAATAAACTAGAGGCTTTAGAAGGCGAGTTAAGCCCAGAAGAACAAACAATGATTGAAGAAAGAAAAAATGAAATTTATAAAAAACAAAATCAATAAAAAAGAGGTGTATGAATTTTGAGATTAACATTATCAGATCCAAAAACAAAAAAAAGCTATAATGCAGAAGCAGATGAAAAGACAAAACTTCATTTGCTTGGAAAGAAAATCAACGATGAGGTTGATTTATCTAATATTTCTCCAGGGTTAAAAGGGAAAATAACAGGTGGCGCAAATAAACAAGGCTTTCCAATGCACACAAAGCTTGACTCTGAAGTTTCTAAAAAGATTCTAACAACAAAAGGCATAGGCTTTAGAACAAAAAGATCCGGAGAGAGACGAAGAGTAAGAGTTGCTGGAAGAGTTGTAGTTGCTGGAACTGCTCAAGTTAATATTAAATTAACTGCAGGAGACACAACTGGCTTTTTTGAGAAATTTCCAAAGCAAAAGAAAGAAGAAGACTCAGGCGCAAAGAAAAAGAAAAAATAAAGTGAAATAAAAAAAATGGAAAAAATACAAGAGTTTTTCTTTTTAGAAAAAAGAAACACTCGGCAAAGAAAAAATTAAATTGAATAATATGGAAAACATACAATCAGTTCTTAATATCGGCGTGGTAGGACATGTTGACCACGGAAAAACAACATTAACTTCAAAGATAACTGGAACATGGACAGATAAACATTCTGATGAAATCAAGCAAGGAATATCTATAAAACTTGGCTATGCTGATGCATGTTTCTATAAATGTAAGACTTGTCAAGGTCTTCAAGCTTATGGTGTAACAAATAAATGTCATCTGTGTGGTGGAGAAAGAGAACTTGTAAGAAAAGTTTCTTTTGTTGATGCTCCTGGCCACGAGACCTTAATGGCAGTAATGCTATCTGGTGCAACATTATTAAATGGCGCAATACTTGTTGTTGCGGCTAATGAAGAATGCCCACAGCCAAGAACTATTGAACATTTCTCGGCATTAAAAATGCATGGGCTAAAAAACCTAGTTGTTGCTCAGAACAAAATAGATTTAGTGACAAAAGAAGAAGCACAAGAAAACTATAAAAAAATTAGAAAGTTTTTAGATGATGAAGGCTATTCTCATGTTCCAATCATACCAACCTCTGCGCATTTTGATGCTAACATTGATGCTTTAGTTTATGCATTATTAACTGCAATTCCAGTCCCAGAGCTAGACACAAAAGCTCCATTAAAGATGAGAATTGTCAGATCTTTTGATATTAATAAACCAGGAAACCCAGTCGAGAAAATAAAAGGCGGAGTTCTTGGTGGCGCAATTATGCAAGGAACGCTATCTGAGAAACAGAAGGCGTGGTTATATCCTGGTATTAACAAGCCAATAGAAATTACAATAGAATCATTAAATTCCAATGGTATATCTTTTAAACAAGTTCATGCTGGTGGATTAATAGCTGTTGGAACAACTCTTGACCCGTTCTATATAGCAGGAGATAAGATGATTGGGCAATTGATATGTGAAGAAAGTTCTAAGCCTTTAATAAATCAAGAATTAGAACTAAAATACATAAAAATTGAAAGACTACTAGAATCAAATAAAGAAGATATTAAACTTGGAGAGAATGTAGTTCTAATAATTGGAACTGCTGCTCACCTTGGCACAATAAAGAAGATAAAGGGAGACATAGTAAGTATTTCTCTAAAGAATGTAGCAGTATACTACAAAGATGAAACAATAGCAATCAGTAGATTGGTTTCAGGACGTTGGAGATTATCAGGTTATGCACAAATTCGATAGAGTAGCAAATATTATAGTTGATACAAATGTATTCATTTACATGTATGAACTTAAAAGAGACATCTTTGAGTTTGCTCTCACAGTGCTACCAAATGCAAAGTTTTTTGTGCTTGATGAATCTTTTAAAGAAATAGAAAAAGTTTACAAAGATAAACCACAAAAGTTAAAAACCTTAAAAAATTACATAGAAAAATTAAAAGAACTAAATAAGTTTGAAATTTTAGCTGTTGATAAAAATTTAATTGAAAGATATAAGAAAGTGGATAATTTATTAATATATTTTAGCAATAAATATATAATATACACAAACGACAGAATATTAAAAGCAAAAATAAAAAAGAAAGGAAATAGAGTTTTAACATTAAGATTACATGATGTTTTTTTAAACTAAAGGAGAGATAAAATGGGCTATAAAAAATACACAATAGAGGGAATAGTTAGTATTGCTCCACAGAGATTGTCTGGAGAGCTAAAAGACATAATTCTTGATCAATTATGTAATGATTTTGAAGGCATAATTGATAAAAATATTGGAGTTATTGTTGCAGTAACAGAAGTTATTTCTCACGATATTGGAGAGATTGTTCCAGCAGACCCTAATGTATTTTTTAAAGTTAAATTTTCAGTTGTTAGTTATCTTCCAAAGCTTCATGAGATTGTTTCAGGTAATATATCTCAAGCAACAGATTTTGGTGCATTCATTAAGATGGGCCCATTTGAAGGTCTTTGCCACGTTTCTCAGGTTATGGAAGATTTCAATTCCTATAATGCAGAGCTTCCAGGATTTAGTGGTAAAGAAAGCAAGCAAACTCTTGTTGTTGGTGACGAAATAATTGCAAGAATTGCTAATGTTAGTTTAAAGCCAAGCATCGCAGACACAAAAATCGGTTTAACAATGAGACAGTTTGGGCTTGGAAAACCAGAATGGCAAAAAGCAGAGAAGAAAAAAGAAAAGAAAGTTGTTAAGAAAACAACAGGAAAAGGAAAAGAAGATAAAGCAGATAATAAATCTAGATCAAAAAAGAAAAAGTGATAATTTATGGTATACAAAGCATGTAGAAAATGTAGAAAAATTGTAGAAGACGATATCGCAGATGAAGACAAGTCCTCAATTAAAGAATGCCCCGTGTGTGGAAATACAACCTTTACAACTTTCTGGAAGGGTAATGCCCTTATAATCGATTCAGAAAATTCAGACATAGCAAAAGCAATGGAAGTTAAGACGCCAGGAAGATATGCATTAAGATTAAGCAGATAAAAAGGAGATTAATATGAATATAGAAATTGAAAAACAAAGAAACGAGTTATTGCACAGAACTGCAATAATTGCTAAAGTTAAAGGCGCAAAAACACCAAGCAGAAAAGAACTTTTAAAAAAGGTTTCAGCAATGCTTGGAGCTGATGAAAAGCTTTTGGTTGTTGATAAGATTTCTCAAGAATCAGGTAAACAATCAGCAGTAGCTTATCTAAAGCTTTATGATAATGCAAAAATATTAAAGGAATTAGAACTAAACTACAAGATCAAAAGAACAGGAGATCTTGAAGAAAAAAAAGAAGAAAAAAAGAAAGATGAGGAGTGATATTAAATGGGTAAGAAGAAAGGCGGCGGAGTAAAGAAAGGAAAAACAAAGCATAAGCCAACAGTTAATATTAAAGTAAGTAAATTCTATAGTGTTTCTGGAGACACTGTAGACCGAAAAGGGAAAGAGTGTCCAAAATGTGGAACAGGCGTAAGAATGGGACTTCATAAATCAAAAGAAGGCAAAACCAGATATGCTTGCGGCAAATGCGGAATGAATGTTTTTGAATAAAACATTCTTTTCTTTTGATAAACCATGTTATTTATTGCAGAAGAATTTATATTAGACATTTTTCTATTTTTCATACCTTTTTATTTTATATTTCTATTTAGTAGAGCAAATAGTTTTTCTCAAGTCTTTAGATTACAGGGTTTAAAGAAAATTTCTTTTAAAGAGCTTTTTAAAAAAACAATTATTGTTTTTCTTTTGCTTTTTGCTTTAAGCTACACGCTTAGTTTCTTTTCTGTTCTTTTTAAAGTTTCTGATCTTAATCTTGTAGGAGAAGAGATTTTAAAGTATTCTCCTCTTGCTATTGTTTATCTTTTCTTGATTAGAGTATTTTTAGAAGAATGGTTCTTTAGAGGTTTTTTAACTCCAAGGCTTGGTGTGATTTTATCTAGTGCTTTTTTTGCCATAGGTCATTTAGCTTATGGCTCAATTATAGAAATAATTGGCGCATTCGTGCTTGGAATCTTTCTTTCTAGCATTTATAAAAAATATAATAATCTCTGGCCAAATATTTTTGCGCATGTTCTTTACAACCTTGTTATATATATCTTACTTATTTCTTTCTAGTTTTAATTTTAACTTATCGAAGTTAAAAGTAACTTATTTTAGTTAACCTTTCACTAAGGCCTCAAAACAGTGGTTTTTATAGGCGCCTCAAAAGTTGGCTCATCTTTTATTTAATTTATGTTCCAAAAATTACACAAAATTAAGGATAGTATATATATACTGCTGAACACACATATATTTTGGAATTTGATAATACAAATAATCCAAGTGATTCTAGAAAACTAGGCACGGAGCAAAATGGATTAAAACGGTATCTTCCAGGGGGGGTCGAATAAGATTGCTGAATGAAAAATTAACCCTGAAAAGAAACTCGGGGTCGGTATAGGCAAGAGAAATATGCTATTACCTGGCTTGAAGGTCGAAACAGAATATTAGTATGGTTTTCTCTTGTCTTAAACTATTTCTTAAGAAATCAAAACCTTTAAAAACATCTTTGATATTATTATTTTTAGTGTAAGAAATTTAGGTGATAATTTTGATCAAAGCAAAAACAATAAAAAAGGTTTCAAAACCAGAAGTTAAGAAAAAAGCGAAAGCAAAATCAAAGCCACATAAAGATGCACACACTTATTTTTCTAAAACCAAAATTAGTTATCCTAGTGAATTTAGTAAATTTGATTTACATATACACTCTAAGTTTTCACCTGATGCTGTAAGCGAACCAGAAACTATTATTAAAAGAGTAAAAGCTGCGGGCCTTAAAGGCTTTGCAATAACTGATCATAACACCATAAGGGCTTGGCCAGAGCTTGCAAGATTAGCAAAACAAAATAATATTGTTTTTGTTCCTGGACAAGAAATAGATGTTACTTTTAATGGAAAAAAGTTAGGACATATTTTAGCATTGTTTACTTACGACAAAATAACCTCTACAGAGATATTAGAAGTCGTAGATGATGCAAGATCGCAATCTGCACTTCTTTCCTTTCCCCATCCTTTTGATACAGGGAGATATTTTAGAGGATTTGATTATCTAATGAATAATGGGCCAATTTCAAGATTTGTTCCAGCAATGGAAACATTTAATGCTAGAGTTTTAACAAGCAGAGCAAACGAGATAGCAAAAGAGTTTGCACATAAGCATGGCCTAATACAAACCGCCGGTTCTGATGCGCACATGCCTTATGAGATAGGTAACGGCTATCTAATAGCAAAAGCACAAACAGAATTAGAATTATTAAAAGAAATAAAGCTTGGTAGAGTTGTAGTTAATGGAGAACTCGTAGGCATGGTTCCAAGGATTCACACACTTGGTGCTTATCTAAAGATAATAACGGATAAAAATTTCAAATAGTTAGTATTTTTTTAATATCTATTTCTTTATTTAGATTATTAATAATTCCGTTCATATGACCGGCTCCAACAACAACTATAATATTTTCTTCTGGAATCTTTTGAAGATTATAAGCAATAAACTCGTCTCTTTCGTCAATTAGTATTTCTTTAAGTTTTTTATGTCTTTTTGTAAACAGTTTCATAATTTCTTCAATTATTTCTGATTTTTCTTCTTCTGTTTCAACTTCTGACATTAGTTTGTTTATGTCTATTTTTTTAAGTTCTTTTTTTGGAATAAACAATCCTCCAAACAAGACTTTCATTTTTTCTCCAAATGTAAGTCTTTTCAAGAGCTTTTGTAATGTGATATTAATGTCTCTATCTACCAGGTAGATTCTTGCACCAATTTCTTTGGCTCCAGAGATTGCTGAAAGCATTTCTTCTCCAGGAGTAATATTAAAATTTTTTGCAATATTTTTCTGTAGTCCTCCAAGTATGTAGCTTAGAAGAAAAACAGACTTATGTTTAGTTTTAAATATATTTGAAAATTTTGGTTTTTTTTGTTCTTCAGGGTGCATTAGTGCATAGAGTCTGTTAGCATCAAGTTCTACGCAAACAGCTGTTGGTTTTTTCTCTAATATTATATCTTTAACTTGGTCTCTATTCTTTGCAGAAATGTGAGCAGTACCAACGATAGTTATGTGCTTTTCATTAAAATCCAGTTCTTTAATCATATTCTTTTCAAAAATATATAAAAGGCAAACATTTTAAATATATAATATATTATATTTATAGTAATTATTTATTAAAATCAAGAAATAAATAAAAAATAGGCTAGTGTGGTGCAAATAAATGTTTTTAAGAAAAGTAATTTTGGTTTTATTGATTTTAATATTGGTAAATTCTTCAATTTTTGCAGCAGTAAGTGAGATTACAATTAATAGTGGATATAATTATGTCAATATAGGAAAGTCTGTTTTTTTTACTGTGACTGCTGATTCTTATCCCGCACTTTTGCATATTTCTTCAAATATAGATGATGGCATTGATTTTAATGTACAGAACTCTGATGGTTCTGCGGTAGTTTCTTTTTCTGCGCAATCTGCTTCAATTACGGAGGGCATACCCACAATACCAGTTGGTGACAGTGATATAGTTACAATATCTGCAGTAGGTGGCGGCGCTTCTGCTACATTTACTGTTGATGCAGTAGAACCCACAAATTCTGCAGTAATTTCTGTGAACTACAACGGCGGCATCCCTAACTATTTGAATTTTTATTCTGGAGCAATAACTGTTGATTATTCTAATGGCACAATTTCTGATTCAGAAACATATATTGATAAGCACATTGTTTATCTAGTTCCGGTTTCAAGTTTAAATAATTATAGTTCTGCATATACGACAGAATACGTGGATACAAACGCAATCAGAACAAAAGATATTAATTCTTTAGCAGTTCCTATAATTTCAGACGGCAATTATTATATAGTTATTGATGCAAATGATATTGCAGGCAATTATTCAGATTCTGACGCTGTCAAAAACACAAAAGTAAATGTTTATTTTGATAATACTGAAGCAACAATTTCTGATGTAATAATAAAAGATTCAAGTGTTGGCAATGTTTCAACAGGAACGGTTTATACAGACAAAAATGTTTTTGATTTAGCAGTTATATTAAGTGATGCATCTGGCATTGCTAATGAGTCGACAATGACCGTAAAATTACCAAACGGTGGATCAAGAACAGATTCTAGTTATAGTTCTGGTTTTTTAATATCTGAGGAGGAAATATCTGCAGCATTAGCTGGTCACCAAGTAATTACAAGTGAAAGATATAATGTAGAAATCTCTGCAACAGACAATGTTGGCAATGTCTATCAAGATGATTTTAATATCATTGTGGATTTAACACCACCATCAATCCCCCAAAAAAATGAATTATCAATAGAAGATTATGATAAGAACGTTACTATTACTTGGGAATCTGGAGCGTCATCAGATGGCGCAGGTTCTGGTTTAAAAGAATATAGAGTTTATAAAGACGATACTACATTTACAGAAATAAGCAATCAAACACTAGTGTGTACAACAAGCACAACCACATACACTTGTAAAGATGCCGACGATAAAGACATAGGAGACACAATATACTATGGAGTAGTTGGTGTGGATAATGTTGGAAACATAAGCGATGCCAACACCCGTTCTATTTCAACTGGACCAGATAATTGTACTGTTAAAATAAATGATGGAGACGATTTTACAAATAATCCAGTTGTCCAATTAGAGATTGAATTTTCAGATGATGTTAATGCCATAGGCATAAGTTGTAATAACGGGAGCTCAACAGCAATTGCTGCAGATGATAATATCTCTTTTAATTTAACTACAGGAACTGGCTGTTCAACAACAAATGAAGAGAAAACAATATATGTTAAAGTAATAAGCGAAGATGACCCCGATAGATTTTCTATTTGTTCTTCAGATATAATTTATGATAATACTGCTCCAACTGTTCCTACAAACCTTGCTGCAACAATACAAACAGACGGTTCTGCAAAACTAACTTGGACAGAATCAACAGAAAGCGTAGAACCCGACACAGTAAAATACCGAATTTATTATTCAACATCAAGCAATTTAACTAACACTGCAGAATATAAAGAATCAACTACAAACAATTATACTTTCATGTCTAATCAAGACATTAATCTTTATTTTAAAGTTAGTGCTTTAGACTTAAGAAATAACGAATCGGCATTAAGTTCTTCAGTTCTAGCAAATATAAAAAAAATAGGTCCGAGGTTTATAATAGAAGTCAATCCTTCAAATGATGTTAATGGAGAAATATATGTTAATTCAGGAGCAAAAACAATTGAATTCTTAAGCGATGAAGCATTATCAGAAAATCCGCAAGTAAGCATAAAGAAAGCAAATAGCAGCACTTATGAAAATATTTTATCAACATATGACAGTACTACAAAAAAAGGCTCTGCAACAACGGCTTTTGTTTCCTCAGGAATTAACACTATAAAAATAACCGGCGAAAACACAAAAAATGAAACCGCATATTCAGAATTAGAGATTATAATGGATAGCACGACTCCAGATTTTAATGTTACGCACGAACTTGTAGACTCCGTTACCTATATAATAGGGCTATATAATCTGCCAGAGGATATTTTTAAAGTAGAATATTCAGTAGATGATTTAAATGTTATTTATTCCAGACAGCAAGTAACGGATTATAATTTCAGCGAATATGATTTAAGTGAAACGCCAGATGGTAACCACACAATGTATATTCATGTTTATGATAAAGCACTAAACAAAAAAACAAAAACATTTAATTACGTTGTTGATCTTATTGATGAAGATAAAGTGACCTGCGATCTTTTGAGAGATAAAATTGCAAATAAATTAAGTACACTAGAAGAAGAAATTGATTTATTTAAAGCAATAAAAATTATAGATTCAAAACTTGAACAAACAATAAATGATAAGAAAACGATAATATTTACAAAACGTTCAGAAGGAAATGATAAATATTCTGACCAAAATTATCTTTCAGCAAAAGCAGATTACCAGTTTTCTTTAAATGAAATTCAAGCAATAGATGATTTATTACCAGAAATAGAAATAATAAAATCCACGACGTTATCTGTAATTTATGATGCAAATGTACCTGTGTCTTTAGAGGAAATACTTGATCAAAACATTTTAGTAAAAACAAAAGCGCTTTACGACAGCAATACTATCAAAGTGGATAGAAACTTTGACGCTTTAAAAATCGGAACACAAAATTTCTTTTCTGTAAAATTAATTATTAAAAATATCGGCACAATTTCTAAAGAAATAACAATTGTTGAAAACATCCCCAAATCATTTGCAAGCAATGTTTCGAATTTAATATTTAATAAAGAAGTAGAAATACTTGTTAAAGATCCAATAATAAAATACAACACCGCAATATCGCCAAACGGTAGTGAAGAGCTTATTTATACATCTCTAATACCAGTTACTGCGGTTGACGTAGCTACAAAATATAATGTTATAACAAAAGAATTTAATACAAAGCTCCCATTAATTATTGATGGCAACGTTTCTTCGGAGCAACTAGATATAAAGAAACCAATTAATATCCAGATTATCATATATTTAATTGCCACAATTTTAGTAATTATAATTATTATATTAATTATTGGTGCAATAAATAATTATAAAAATAAAAAGATAGATATAAGACCAGATTCTAAAAAGATGATGTATGATTACTTTGGAAAGGACGGAAAAGAAAAACAAAAAGCCAATGGCCCACAAGAGCCCTCAAAAACAGAAAACACAGAAAACAAAACACAAACTGCAGAAGAAAAAACAAAGAAAAGTTCAGAATCAGATAAATTTAATGAAGATTATCAATATATTCTTTCTGCTATTAAAAAAAGATAAATAATGATTAAAGGTTTAGAAACAAGAGTTGTTATTGTTGGAGGCGGACCCGCCGGATTATATTGCGGTTACTTGATAAAAAGATTTAATCCAAATATTTTAGTAACCATAATTGAAAATGACAAAGAAATAGGTATTCCAAAAGCATGTACTGGTCATATTTCTATTTTCGGTTTGAAGAAGTTAAAATTAACGCCATTTCTAGATATTGATAAATTAGTAGTAAACAGGATAAGGGGGGCAAATATATATGGTCCAAACAAAGCAGAGCTACAATTTAGAACAAAAAGATTTCAAACAGTAGTTATAGACAGAATAATTTTTGATAAAGAAATTGAAAAGCTTGCAAGAAATGTTGGTGTAGAGATATTACTTGGTCATCAAGTAGTTAGTGTTCAAGAGGGGTCAGTTGCAGTAAATATTATTGATGATAACCGATTAATCTATTTGGATTACACATATTTAATAGGCGCAGATGGGCCAAATTCAATAGTCAGAAGTGCATTTACAGAAAAACCCATAACTGCAGAATTTGTATCGACCTATCAAATCATAGCTAATGGAGACTTTACAAAAGACATGGTCAATTTATATTTTGGAGATTTTTCTAAAAATTTCTTTGCTTGGATAGTCCCAGAAAGCTATACAATTGCCAGAATTGGAATTGGTGTGCCCTTAGGTCAAAATCCAAAGCAAGCACTAGATGATTTTATTGCAAAAAGAAACATAAAATTAACAAATATTAAATTTGATTGCTCAGGGCAAATACCAATTGCAAAACCAATTAATAGTTATTTTGAAAAAAATAAATTATTAATAGGAGATGCGGCGTGCTTTGTTAAGGCAACAAGCGGCGGAGGCATAATCTTTGGACTTACCAGTGCAGAATATGCTGCAAAAGCAATAACTGAAAGATTAAAGAATTTTAAAAAGGTTGAAAATTATAATAAACACTTAAAATCATTAATTAGAGAATTAAATATTCATTATAGACTTTACAAATTTAAAAACCAAAAAACAAATTTAGAATTTGATAATCTTCTTTTAAAACTAAAAGACTCAGGAATAGAGAGCTTTTTAAATAATAACGGAAACATAGATTATCCTAGCAGTTTTATACCAAAGCTTGTTCTTTATCCAAAGTTTTTATTATTCTATAAGGAATTAATTGATATAATTAAGTCTAAATAGCAAATTGTATATTTTTATTTTTAATTCTATTTATAAAAATAACTGTTCATAAAATATATATTAATAGACCGTTTTTTAGCCCGATGGTGTAGAGGCCAAGCATGCAAGGCTTTGAACCTTGCGACAGGAGTTCGAATCTCTTTCGGGCTAAAATGGGAGTGTAGCTTAGCCTGGTTGGAGCACCCGACTGATAATCGGGCGGTCGCAGGTTCGAATCCTGCCTCTCCCATATTTTTTTTTATGAAAAGATGAAAATTATGATTAAAGACCTAGAGCAGCTACTAAATAAAGGATATTATTATAGAGCGCAAAAGAAAAAAGAAATAGCAATATTAATAATACATGGTTTTGCAGCATCTCCAATAGAGCAAAAGCCCCTTGCAGAGTTTCTAAAAGACGATTATGATATTTACGCACCAATTCTTCCAGGGCACAAGACAAACATAACAGATTTTAGTAAACAAAAATACACGACCTGGCTTTCTTTTTCTGAGAAAATATATGAAGAATTATTAAAAGAATATTCTAAAGTTGTATTGTTAGGTTTTTCAATGGGTGGAACAATATGCTTGTATCTCTCTATAAAGAAAAGGCCATATAAGCTTATTACAATGTCTGCGCCGATTAATTTTATAGATCCTAGCTTTGGTAAACTCATTTTAGCAGACTGGAAAAGAACAAACATAAAGCTGTCAACAATAATTTCTGAAATTAATGAGATATCTAAAAAGCAATCACAAACCAAGCAATCAACAGCAGAAAAAATAAGATTGATTATTAATAACATATATAGCAAAAGAAGAAAAGATTTTATTAAGCTAAACAATGAATTACTAGAATATGAAGACACTTACAAAGAAATATCAACAAATGCTATTCATCAGATATTTCAATTAGTTGGTCTTGTTAAAAAACAAATATCTAAAGTGAATGCAGATATACTTATAATTCACAGTAAAAAGGACTATCTTATACCAGTAAGCAACTCCAAAGAAATAATGCTATCTGTTTCTTCAAACAATGTTGAAAGATTTCTTTTAGAAGAGTCTGGGCACCAAGTTATGCTTGATACAGAGTATGAAACGGTATTTAAAAAAGTAAAAGAATTTCTTTCAAGAGAAATATAACTACTTCGTGTTTTCATTAACAAAAGAAAGATTTGGTATAATAATTTGTTTTTCTTTATCAAAGCTTGCTGTGCCAATAATATGGTTTTCAGAAATACAAGCAACAAAGCCAGAAGATAGCAAATTCTTGTTTTTTAGGTCTTCAATAGCAATATCTTTTCCTGAAAAGTAAGTGTTTGCTTGGATTCTTGTCAGTTCTACAAAGTTTTGCTTTATTTGTTTCTTTTCAAAGCTTGAAAAGCCAAGAGAAGACGGTCTATAGTCTTTATAATTAGAGAATATTTCTATACCAAAAGAAATAGTAAAGTTCTGTCTTAGTTGATTTTCAATAATCTTTTGCGTTTCTCTTGTTTTATAAATAATCGATACAGATTTTCCAGAAATTATAAAAAGAAAATCTTCAAAAAAAGACCCATCAATACCAAAACGCGAATTTAGATAATTTATAAGTTTTTTCCTTGTTTTTTCGTCTAGTATTTTTGTCATAATTATTCCTTTCTAATCTTACAAATAAAAAAGCCTTCAATTTCGCTTTTGTGTGGCCAAATCCTTATTGCTTTTTTTAATTCTTCATCAAAATTTTTGTGCTTGTATTTTGTTAAGCCCACAGAATAGTTAAGCCCAGTAATTCTAATTTCTTGAATCTTTGCATTTTTATTTTTCTTTAAAATAAAATCAATTACTTCTTCATTTTCTTCAGGAGATAATGTACAAGTAGAATATACAAGAATACCATTTGGCTTAAGCAAAGAAAAGGCATTATCTATTAGCTTTTTTTGCAATTCAGATTTAGAGTTTACTTCTCGGTGTGACCAGGTCTTTAAGGAATCAGGTTTTTTTCTTATCATTCCTTCACAGGAGCATGGCGCATCAAGAAGTATTTTATCAAATTTAAAATTAAAGTTTATTTTTGTTCCATCTCTGCAAGTTATTATAGTGTTTTTTACACCTAGCCTTTTTAATGTAAATTTTAAAGTTTTAATTCTAGTTTTATCCACATCATTAGCCACAATCATTCCTTTATTATTCATTATTTGTGCTAAGATGCCTGTCTTGTTACCAGGAGCCGCTGTCATGTCAAGAACAATGTCTGTTTCTTTTGGTTCAAGAACAAAAGCAGGAAGCATGGAAGAGATTTCTTGCATTTGGAATAAGCCAATATTTTGTTCTATGGTGTTACCAAGACCAGAAACAAGAGATTTAACAAAATAAGCGTTATCTATATATTTTACTTTTTCTAGCTCAATTCCTTGTTCTTTAAGAAAAGAAGCATCTTTGGTTTTAAGAGTATTAATGATTAAAGATTTTGTAAGTCTAGTTTTACAGGAATCAAAAAAAACAAGCGCTTCTTGATCTCCAAGTAGCCATTTATATTTTTCTATAAATTCCTTTGGCAAATATACTTCTCCCATAGATATTTTAGTTAAGAAATACATTTAAAGTAAGGCATTTTGTGGCCTACCGATAACATATATAAAGTTAATGCCACCATAATTTTTATATAATAACTTTTTTTAAAGAACGATAAATATGTATGTATATATGGCAGCAAAAGATGAAGAAAAAGACTATGATCTTGATGACTTTGATTATGATGGAGATGAGAGTATAAAAGAAGAAAAGGAAGACATAGAGACAGAATATACTCCAGAGGACTTTGAAGACGAAGACGAAGAAGAGTTTGATTCAGATCACGATTTTAGCGACGATTAAATAATTTTTTAAAAAACACAAAAGGTGAAAATAAAAAATGTATGTAATAAACAACGACTTAGAAGGCCAAGTCTTTAAGATGGATGATGGCGAAGAAAAAGAAGATGAAGACTTCGAAGACTTTGACGAAGAAGACGAATCAGAAGAAGAAGATGAAGACTTTGACGAAGAAGATGATGATTTTGAGGACGAGGAATAGATAGTCTATTCCTTTAATTTCTATTTCTAAATTTAGTATTTTTTATACTAAAAAATACCTATTTAAAGGCTTCTATACCTATATATATTATACATTAAAAACTATTTTTATAACAAAAAAGAGGGGTCAAAAAATGAGCGAAAATGATTTAGAAAACCAAGTAATACAACCTGTTGAAGAAGAAATTATAGATGCTGTTGAAGATGAAGGCATAGAACTTGATGATAATAAATTGCCTTTTCCAAATGCAACAGTTGTTAGATTAATGAGAAAGAATCTAGACAAGCATAAACAAATAAAAGGCATAGTAAAGAAAGAAATGAATCTTTTTCTTGGTAGAATTGTAGAAACAATTTGTAAGAAGATGAATAGCTATGAATATACTTCTGTAGATTATGGCATGTTTAAACAATCTGTTGAGACTTTTGAAAATATTCAATCAATAGAGCTTGAAAAAATAAGAATAATTAAAAATTTAGAAAAGATAAAAGCAGAATGTGATATCTTGATAGACGATGTTGAAAGAAAATTCCATCAGTAAAATTAAAAGGTGAAAGATTATGGGTAATGAAAGTCAAAATACTATGTTTTTACCAGAAGGTTCTAAAAGAGAAAGAGGTAAGGACGCTCAAAGAATGAATATAATGGTTGCTAAAGCAGTAAGTAATGCCGTCAAATCAACACTTGGTCCAAGAGGCATGGATAAGATGCTAGTTGATGAGATGGGCAATGTTACAATAAGTAATGACGGTGCAACAATACTTAAAGAAATGGCAATTGAACATCCAATTGGAAAGATGCTTGTAGAACTTGCAAAAAATCAAGACGATGAAGTTGGCGACGGAACGACAAGTGCTGTTGTTATTGCGGGTGGTCTTGTAGCAAAAGCTGAAAATCTTTTAGATGAAAATATACACCCCTCAATAATAATTAAAGGATATAAGATGGCTTCAGAAAAGGCAGTTGATTATTTTAATGAAATTTCTGAGAAAGTTACAATTAATGACAAAGCAGAATTACTAGATATTGCAAAAACCTCCATGACTGGTAAGGCTTCAGAATATAGTACAAATCTTGGTAATATTGTTCTTGAAGGAATACTAAAGATTTCAAAATCAAACAAAGAAATAGAAAGAGACCAGATAAAGATTGAGCAAAAAATTGGCGGTAGTCTTTCTGAAACAAAATTAATAGATGGAATTGTTCTTGATAAAGAAATCGTTCACTCAGAGATGCCAAGAAACATTAAAAATGCAAAAATACTTCTTATAAGTTCTGCTCTTGAAGTAAAAGAGCCAGAAACAGAAGCAAAGATACAAATTACTTCTCCTGATCAGCTTCAAGCATTTATTGATCAAGAGGAAAGTTATCTTAAAGCCATGGTTGATAGAATACAAGCAACTGGTGCAAGCCTTGTTCTTTGCCAAAAAGGAATAGACGATCTTGCTCAGCATTATCTTGCAAAGTGCGGAATAACTGCAATAAGGAGAGTAAGACAAACAGATATTGATAGACTTGCAAAAGCCACTGGCGGGAAGATTGTTTCAAGAGTAAAGGATGTAACAATAAAAGATCTTGGAACCGCAGAGCACGTCTATTCAAAAAAAGTTGCAGGCGACGATATGTTGTTTATTGAGGGTTGTCCAAACCCAGGGTACGTTACAATACTTTTAAGAGGAACATCAGAACAAGTCTTAGCAGAAACAGAAAGAACATTAACAGATGCCATAGGTGCAGTAATCTCAAGCATAAAAACTGGTAAATTTGTAGCTGCCGGCGGTTCTTCAGAGATTGAAGTTGCTTTAAGACTAAAGAACTTTGCAAAGACTGTCGGTGGAAGAGAACAACTTGCAATTGAGGCATTTGCAGAAGTCTTAGAAATAATACCAAAGACTTTAGCAGAAAGCGCAGGTCTTGATGCCATTGATACTATTGTGTCTTTGAGAAGCAAGCACCAAGATTCAAGCAACAAAGCTTTAGGCATAGATGTTGTTAATGGAGTTTTAGCAGACATGAAGAAGAAAAAGGTAATAGAGCCAATAGCAGTTAAGACACAAGCGGTTACTTCTGCTGCAGAAGTTGCTGAGATGATTCTAAGAATAGACGACATAATTGCAGGAAGTTCCAATAAGCCAAGAGGCCCACCAATGGGTATGCCCGGCGGAATGGACATGGGAGATATGTAAATATCTTCTTTTCTTTTTCTATTTTTTTATAAACACAAGGTTTTTAAATAACTTCTAAACTAAGATATATAATAAAACCATAACCTTGGAAACAACATGATTTTAGAAAAAATACGAGATATAAAACACTTTCAAAAAAAAGTAGATCTGATAGCAAAGGTTATAGAGAAAACAAATATAAGAGAAGTTACATCTAAACTTGACGAAACAAAACACACAGTTTGTGAAGTCTTGATTGGTGACGATACTGGAACAATCTACCTAACGGTGTGGGATGAAGCGATTTCTAAAATAGAGATTGGAAAAACCTATATCTTTAGAAACCTATTTTCTTCTGAGTTTCAAAAATCTATGAGACTAAATATTGGTAGATTTGGAGAGTTTGAGGAAACTGATCAGCAAATAGATGTAGACTTAGAGAATTTCAGATCTCAAGTTTAAGTAAATAACCTTTAAATATATTTCTACAATTATATTACTTAATAGACCATTTAATTTTCGAATTTACTAGTGGGAGTATAGCTCAGCCTGGTCAGAGCAGTGGTCTTATACACCAAAGGTCGCAGGTTCGAATCCTGCTTCTCCCACCTTTGGAAAATGCAATTTTTTTAATTAAATATCTTTAAAAACATATTTATAATATATTTCTCTATGATCCTTAAAGACACTAAAAAGATTTTCCTATGGATATTTGGATTAATCTTTAGTGGGATTGTTTATTTTATATTAAAAAGCAATTATATTTTTGATACTTCAAAAAACCCCTACCTTCCGTTAGCAATATCTCTTGTAATTTTTCTTTTGTTTTTTGGAGTGGGCATCTTTGTATCTCAGATATCTAATATCTTCTATTTGGTTCTTTCAAAAAGCAGAGACTTAAAAGAAGTTCAAAAAATAGCAAAAGATGAACAAAAAGAAAAACAGCTTAAACTAATAATAAAAAATATTAGAAGAATAGTGAACTATATCTTAATTAAGAACTATTCAAAAGAATCAGTTAAGGCATTATCTGATTATATTGGTCTAGATTCAGAAGCTACAGAAAGGCTTGTAAAAATAATAAAAGAAACAACAAAGATAAGATTTATCTATTGGATAATTGGAATATTATTGTCTAGTCTAAATATGATTTTAATCTTTAGTCTTGATATATTTGTTTTTTTAAGAAGTCCAATGATTGTTCCAATAATAGTTTCTTTAGTAATTTATATGTTGTTCTTTATTGAGGGTTTTTTAATATTAAGATTACCACAGCACGTCTATCTTGATGTTTTAAATATTACAGAAAGATCAAAAGAAGAAAGGCAATATGCTTTAGAGAAAAACAAAGAAGAATTAAGTAAAAAAGAGAGCATACAAAAAAGGTCAATACAAAATATTAGAAACACAATCAAATACTTGATAGAGATTGGTGCAAATAGAGACTGGATACTTGATTTATTAGTAAGTAATGGTTTTAGTAAAGGAGTGGCTCAAGACATTATGTTTGAAATTATTAAAGAAGGCTTAAAAGATAAAGAGCTATATAAGGCAGAAATAAAAGAAATAAAAAACATGAAAAAAACAAAAGAATTGTTTGTTAAGAAAATGTCTGAAGATTTTAATAATTTAAGAGAAATATATCAAGAAGTAAGCTATCTAAAAAACTTTGTTTCAACATTAGAGGACAAAGAAATAAAAGTAGAAAAATTCAGAGAGAAAAAAGTAAGCTATAAAACTTTTGATTTATCAGAAATAAAACAAACAGAAGATATGTCTGCAAGTATTAATGAGATAAAAAGAAGAAGAGATTATGCAAATATTCCTGTTGCAGGAGCATCAAAAGAATCAAGAAGGCTAACTGCTCAAGAAGCAAAAGAAAGCCTACCAAAAAACACTTCTACAAACCAACAGATTAACTTCTTGTATGTTTTAATAAGGCCGTATGCTAATAAATATACAAGAGAAGAACTACAAAGCATGATGTTATCTCTTGGTTACTCTGTTGCAATGATTGATGATGTTTTAATTTTGTTAGAGCAAAACGGAATAGACTTCAAACAAGACGAAAAAGGCATAATTCCCTTTGTTGATAACCTTCTTGACAAAGCCACAAAGAAATAGCTTAAATTAACTTGTTTTAAAAACTTTTTCTATCTAAAATATATTATTTAATATATAAATTTGATTAAGTTATGGCTGAACAATTTTCAAACAAAACAGAACTAGAAATTAAGAATTACTGGAAAGTCAATGGAATTCCAGAAAAGGTCAGAGCAAAGAAAGGCACTAAGAACTACTACTTTATAGATGGCCCGCCTTATGCTTCAGGAAGTCTACATCTTGGAACAGCAATGAATAGAATCCTAAAAGATCTAATCATAAGATACAGACGAATGTCAGGCTATACTGTTCTTGATACCCCTGGCTTTGATACGCATGGTGTACCAATAGAAGCAAAGGTTCAAAAGAAATATGCTTTAAAATCAAAAGAAGATATTGAAAAGTTTGGTATTTATAACTTTACAAAAGAATGCTATAAGTTTGCAACAGAACATATTGACGACATGTCAAAAGAAATATATAATCTTGGACAATGGATGGATTTTAAGAACCCCTACAGAACTCTTGATAAATCGTATATGGAGACTGGTTGGTGGGTTTTTAAAAAGGCTACCGATAAGGGTCTTTTATATCACGATAAATATCCTGTACATATTTGCCCATCTTGTGGAACTGCAGTTTCTTTTAATGAGATTGAGCACAAAGACTTAACAGACACTTCAGTTTATGTTAGGCTAAAATCTCTGGATATGCCAAGCACCTATTATGTCATCTGGACAACGACACCCTGGACTCTCCCTGCAAATCTAGGAATAATGGTTCATCCAAATTTTACTTATGTTGAATTAATTTATAATAACGAGAAATATATTGTCGCAGAAGAACTAGTAGAAAAGATTATAAGAGAACTTGGTTGGAAAGATTATGATTTAGGAAAAAAATACAAAGGTCAAGAGCTAGCAGGAAAGAAGTATGAACCAATCTTAGGCGAATGGCTAGAAAAGCTTGATGAGCTAAAGAAGGATTGCTATAAAGTTGCGTTATCTCCAAGGTTTGTGCATCTTGAGGAAGGAACTGGGCTTGTGCATTGTGCACCAGGCCATGGTAGAGAAGACTATACTGTTGGCAAAGAAAATAATTTCCCTGCTTATTGTCCAGTAACAGTTGAAGGAGTTTATGATTCTTCAATGAAGGTTTTTAAAGGAGAAAAAGTAAAAGCACTTGACCCAAAGATTATTGAATATTTAGAAAAAAAGCAAGCAATACTTGGTAAGCGTTCGATAACTCATGCATATCCAACCTGTTGGAGATGTGTTTCTCCTCTTCTTCAGGTTGCTCTCCCTCAATGGTTCTTAAGAATTGAGCCAATGAAAGAAAGACTAAGAGAAATAAACCAAAAAGAAGTAACTTGGTATCCCGATTGGGCAAAAGAAAGATTTGATAATTGGCTTGACTCTTTATCAGATTGGCCAATCTCAAGAGCAAGATATTGGGGAACGCCAATACCAATCTGGCAATGTGATAAATGTAAAGAGATTGAAGTCTTTGGTTCTTTAGAGGAATTAAAAATTAAAGCCTCAGCAGTTGATGTAAATATGGATCTTCATAAGCCAGGAATTGATAATATCACTTATGCTTGTAAATGCGGAGGCACAAAAAAAAGAATTCCAGAAATCTTTGATGTTTGGTTTGATTCAGGAATTGCTTCTTTTGCAAGTCTTGGTTATCCAAAGAAACAAGAAACATTTAATCAGTTCTGGCCACCAGACATTAATCTTGAAGGCTCTGACCAAATAAGAGGTTGGTGGAATTCTCAGATGCTTGTTTCAGCAATCTGTTTTGACAAAGCACCATACCAGTTTGTTGCTCTTCACGGAATGGTTCTAGCAGTTGATAAAAAGAAGCTATCTAAATCTTTAGGAAACGACAGGCCGCTAGCACAAAGATTTTCAGAAACCTCAATTGATTACTACAGATATTATTTTTCTAGAGAATACAATGGTATGGATGTAATAATTGATGAAAAGAAGTTTTCTGATATCAAAAGAGTATTTAATCTTCTAGAAAATATTTATTCTTTGATGGCATTAATGGATGATAAGCAGAAATTTAATCCCTCAATTGATAATGATAAACTAGAGATAGAAGACAAATGGATTCTTTCAAAGTATAATTCTCTAGTTGAAAGCTATCACAAGAACTATTCTGGCTGTAACTTCTCAAAAGCAACTCTAGACTTAGAAAAATTTATTCTAGAAGACTTTAGTAGAACATACATTAAGCTAATAAAGAAAAGAGAAACTAAAAACAATGTCTTGAGTCATATCTTTTCAGGATTGTTATTGCATCTCTCACCAGCAGCTCCACACTTAACTGAATATCTTTTCTTAAAGTTTAAAGATAGAAAAGAAACAATACATCTTGAAGAGCTTCCAGTAGCAAATGAAAAGCTAATCAACAAAGAACTAGAAGACAACTTTGAAATTGCTTTAGCAATTGTTCAAGAAGCCTTAGCAGCAAGAGAAAGGACAAAGAAAAGACTTAGATGGGTTCTTCCAAGGTTAGTTGTTGTCTCTCCAGATGCAGAAAAGTTAACTGGCGTCAAAGAAATTGTAGCAAATATGGCTAACATTAAAGAAGTTCTTCTTCAAACAACGATTCCAAAAGGAAACTTTGAGGAAGGAAAAGTCAGCGATAATCTTTCAATCTATCTTGACAATGATTTGCCAGAAGGTCTAGAAGACGAATGGGAATTAAGTGAACTAACAAGAGCTATACAAGCAGAGAGAAAGAAAAACAACCTTACTCCAAGTCAAGTAGTTACTCTTCACATCTCTTGTTCAGACGAAGCATTCATAAAGATCAAAAAACAAGTAATTGAGCAAGGTACAGCAACAAGAATCTCCTATCAGGTCTTTGAGCCAAAAACTCCAAGCAAGCAAACCCTAATCAAGAGAGAAGTCTATTTCTCTTTTGCGTTATGATTTTGAGTAACAATATTTTGTGCACTTCGGATGCACAAAAACGCAGTAATTTGTGCACCGGCAATGCACAACTTTTTAAATAGAATCGTTCTATAGTATATATGAATAAAGAATATTTAACACAAATAATATTAGATCAAAACAAAAGATTAGAAAAATTGTCAGAAGGGCTAATAAGACAAAAATTATCAGAAATAACATCATTTATAAATCATAAAATAAACATAGTAATAACTGGGCACAGAAGAGCAGGCAAATCTACATTTTTATTACAATGGATGAGTAAATACTACAAGGATAAGTTTTATTATTTTGATTTCTCTGATGAAAGAATACTTGATTTTAAAACAAAAGATTTTCAGTTATTACATGAAGTGTTATTAGAACAATTTGGAGAAAAGAAAATTTTCTTTTTTGATGAAATACAAGGAAAACCAAATTGGGATAAGTTTGTTAATAGATTATATACTGAAGGTCATAGGTTTTTTATAACTGGTTCGAATGCAGAATTATTAAGTAAAGAAATCTCTACATATCTTACAGGAAGGCATTTTGATATTTTAATATATCCATTTTCTTTTGAAGAATATTTAAGATATAAGGATTTTAAAAAGAATTCTAAAACTACGGAAGGAAAGACCGAAATAAATAAGCATTTAAAAGAATATATAAAGAAAGGGGGATTCCCAGAAGTGGTGGTTTATGATAATTCTGAGATTTTAAGTTCAATATATAATGATGTAATAAATAAAGATATAATAAATAGATATAAGATAATTGATGAAACAACATTTAAGAAACTAGCTCACTTTTTAATAACTAATTTTTCTAAAGAGTTTTCATATACTTCTTTAAAAAATAATTTTAATATGGGCAGTACACACACCGCAAAGAAATATGTTTCCTATTTAGTAAATGCTTATGTTTTATTTGAGTTAAATAAATATGATCCATCTTTAAAAAATCAAGAAAGAGCAGCAAAAAAAATATATTGTATAGATACCGGGCTAATTAATCAAATGGCCTTTAAGTTTTCTGAAAATCTAGGGAAATTATATGAAAATATTGTTTTTTTAGAATTATTAAGAAGAGGAAAAAAGATTTATTTTTATAAGTTAGATAATGGTTGGGAAGTTGATTTTTTAGTTAAAGACAAAGACAAAATAGTTTCAGCAATACAAGTTTGTTATGATTTGGCAGATACAAAAACAAAAGAAAGAGAATTAAAATCACTTTTATATACTTGTGACAAATTTGGATTAAAAGACGGAACTATAATAACTAACGATTTAGAAAAAGAAGAAAAAATTAATAACAAAATAATTAGATATATTCCGCTTTGGAAATGGTTAATTGAATAATTAGTTTTTCGATTTGGTTAAGGCGATCTCGGGCTCACAAAAGGATATATATATATATATATATCGGTTCTCTTTTTTTATATTTATTTAATTAATTAACTTAAA
>DAOOON010000002.1:5108-49400 GCA_035387745.1 archaeon | reverse complement strand
AAATCCACAATGACAGACACAATCAAAATAGAAAAGATAATACTTGAAGAAGTTAATCAGTAAATAATAGAATAGATTTTTTCAAGTTCTGTAATCTCTATTTGTCTTATTTTTTTATCGCGTATTTTGTTTTCTAAATTTTTGTTTTTTTCAGAAATGCTTCTATCTTTAACATCTCTTGAGAAGAGATTAAGAGCATTACTAACGTCTTTGTTTGGATATCTAAAAAGACCTTTTACAAAATCATTATATCTTTTATCAAATTCTTTTTTCCTTGGCTTTAAAACAACAATAGAAGAGTCAACTGCAGGAACTGGGAAGAAACATTTCTTTGAAACGTTTTTCTTTAATTCTACTTCATAATAACTTTGAGTTAAAACAGAAATTGCATTATAATTAATAAATCCAGGAATTGAAGATAGCTTTTCTGCAAATTCTCTTTGTACAATCTCAACAATCAAGCAATTACAATTCAATATTTTTTCTGTAAATTGTAAAGAGATAGAATAAGGTAAAAAAGTTGCAATCTTAGTAAATTTATAATCAAAAACATTCAATTTTAGAATATCTTCATTAACCAAAAGCAGTTTTTTGCTTTCAAGTTTTTCTTTAAATTCTTGCTTTAAGATCTCAAACATTTTTTTGTCTTTTTCTATAGCAATTACTTGTTTAGCTTTTTCAAGAAGATGTTTGGTCAGAAAGCCAGTTCCTGGGCCAACCTCTAGAATTACATCTGTCTTCTTGATATCAAGAAGTTCTACAACCTTTTCAATAACCTTATCATCAACAATAAAGTTTTGATCTAAGCTATGGCTAGGCTTAAAGTTATATTTTAACATTTGAGAGTATAGGTCTTTTATCATGTTTAAAGAATTTAGAATTTTTTAATAATTGGTATAGTAAACAAAAAGAACTTCTCGTCTTCGTTATTCTCAATTTCTGTAATTACTCTATTAACAATTACTTTAATTGGATCGGGGAATAACTCAATTTTTTTAAGATCTTCAAGTGTTTTAATTGGTCCATTCTTTTCTAAGTATTCCATTAATGCCATTCTGTGTTTCTTTCCAATCATTGGAAGTAAATCAAGCTGATGTCTTCTAGCATTTATTGGTCTAGCATTATTAAAAAAAGTAACAAATCTGTCTTGATTATTATTTACAATGGTTTCAATGGCCTTTTCTAGTTCTTTTTTAGCAATGGTTGTTAATTTGTCATAGGTTATTCTTTTTATGGGCTTGTCTTCTGTGCTTATTGTCTCCTGTAGTTTAGGAGTTTCATCGCTATACAATTCTAATAAAGAAAAGTTAGACACACCAATACACTGAATGATTGGCGTCTGTTTGAATTGTATTTCTTTTGTTGCTCTGTCAAGAACAATTGCTTCTTTTTTAATTTCTATCATAACTTATTTATTCATCCTTTTTATACTTGTTTACAAGTGTTAATATCTTTTCTTTGTTGTCATCAGTTATTGTCTTGTTTTTCTCTGCTATCAAATCTAACTCTATAGCATTAGGAAGGATATCAACAATCTTTGTTGCTACTTCGTTTGGTAGTTCCATCTCCATAAGTTCT
Organism: archaeon; assembly: GCA_035387745.1. Taxonomy (GTDB): domain Archaea; phylum Iainarchaeota; class Iainarchaeia; order Iainarchaeales; family CSSED10-239; genus JAKQTP01. The sequence continues at coordinate 47,822 of DAOOON010000002.1, read as the reverse complement.
TTTTTAAGTTTCTCTGCTTTTAATGGTGTCAACTTTGCAAATTGCTTTGCATGTTCAAGTGCAAGCTTTTGTTCATAATTAAGTTCTTTGTCTTTTCCTTTTTCAGTTAAGATTTTCTTAACTTCTGCAAGGCTTAAATCATCAACATAATTTGGGTTATTTATCATTTCTTTTCACCCTTTGCTATTTGCTTGATAATTTTAAGATGTACTCTGTGTGTAATTATCTTTTTTGTTTTGTTTCCGTCTTTTAACTGAACTATTGGGCAGTTTCCTTGAAAGCCAATGACTTTACCAGTTATGCCATCAACTCTTCTGTGTGGAATACCTGAATGAACTGCACTATTTGCGTTAACTTGAACAACGTCTTCAACCTTAATTGGTTTAATCAGTTGATTAACTGTTGTTTTTTCTCTTACATTTCTCTTATATCTTCTTCGCGTTAAAGATCTCTTTCCTTTTGCTTTTTTGTTTGCCATTTTTTTCTCATTCCTTTTTTATTTTTTTATTTTTATATATAATTATTGAGACAAAAAGCTTTTATAAGGCACTATTTGCAAAATAAAAGCCAAACAAAAATAATAATAAAAATCAGGAAATCTAACATAAACACTATCAAACGGTTAATTAAAAAAACCAAAAAGTTAGTTTATAAATGCTTGGGTATATAAATTATATATATAAACATTTGCTTTTTGTAAAAATTTTAAAGGAGAAAAAAATGGAATATAAAATTGTTAATTTAGTTGCTTCAAGCTCTCTTGGGGCTGGTTTAGATCTTTATAATCTTGCAACAGCAATACCAGAAGTTGAATACGAACCAGAGCAGTTTCCTGGCGCAATATTAAAGATGGACGAACCAAGAGTTTCTTTACTTCTATTTAAGAATGGAAACATAATAATCTCTGGTGCGTCTTGTGAAAAAGACATAAAAACAGCAATTAAGAAAGCAACAAAGATTATAGGCGAAGTACAAAAAGGCGTAACTTTAAAAGAAAGAGTAAGTTATAAGATTGTTAATCTTGTTGCAACATCAAATCTTAACAAGCAGATTGATCTTTTTAATGCGGCAGTAACTCTTGATAATATTGAATACGAACCAGAGCAATTTCCTGGCGCAATTGTTAGACTTTTTAATCCAAAGCTTACGATGTTACTTTTCAAGAACGGGAAATTAATTTGTGCTGGTGCAAAATCAGAAGAAGATATTGTTAAAGGTCTAAACAAATTAAAAAAGGTTTTAGCTGGTCAAAAAGACGTAAATACAGAAGAAAAGACTTCAAAGAAAAAGAAATAAACCCAACTATTTAAAAACCTTATCAATCATATATTATTTGTTAGCGACCATAGGGATAGAGAAACACCTGGACCCTTTTCGAACCCAGAAGTAAAGTTTATCTCCGATATTGTCTTGCACTAAGTTCTTTCTTGGAGCAGCAAGTTAGTTGCTAACTTAAATTATTCTTATTTTGTTTTAATTTTTTATTTTCCTTTTTATAACTTGATTTTCTAAAATATATTTCTTTTAAAAACATAATGGCTCTTATTATTTAAGTGATTCAAGCAAATTTTAATAAGAGTTGACTTTCAATGAAGAAGATTAAGCATTTTTTTTCTAAACACTGGCTAATAATTTTAATAGCAGTCCTGATTTTTGTTTTAGGCCTTGCAATAAGGGCGCACATTTTAAGATATGACTATATGTTCGAATATGATCCATACTGGCATCTTAGAGCAACAGGCTATGTCGTTCAAGGAGATCTCCCAACTAACGATCCTTTGGGGTTCTATCAGCAAGGTGGAACGAACTACGGGATTTGGCCAAACTTCTTATGGTTTTTTACAGCAGCAGTTTATACAATAACAACCTTTGGAGCAGCCTATGATAAATGGCTATTGATGGAATATGCTAGATGGCTTCCTGCAATCTTTGGGGCATTAATTTCTGTTGCTATGTTTTTCTTAGGTACGAAAATGTATAACACCAGAACAGGCGTTGCAATGGGAGTAATGGCAGCCACCGTCCCCGCGTTTGTCTACAGAACAATGGGAGGATTCTTTGAAGAAGATTCTTTAGGATTTTTGTGGCTAGTATTAGGTTTTATATTCTTAGTTATGGCAATACAGAATAGACATAAATTAAAGAACTGGCTAATATCTTCTATTGTAGGTGCATTTTTCTTCTTTTTAATGGCAATAACCTGGGATATGTTTTTGTTAATTCCATTGGTGCTATTAGCTTATTTCGGGACAATGCTTGTTTATATGCTTATAAAAAAAATAAACAAAAAAGAAATACTAGCATTTTCAAAAGTATTCTTAACTTGTTTTTTATTGTTTACAATAATTACTACGGCCTATAGTGGAACTGGCTGGATAAAAAGAACATCTGAGTATGTTACAAATTATTTGCCAATATCTACTGATAACATAGATAGAATAAACAAAGAAAATGTAGCAGCAGAAGATGTAATTGGAGCAACGGTTGGTGAAGAAAACACTGGTAAGCAGTTTTTCTTAGAGAAATATAGTCTTTTAGTTGTTATTCCATTTTTAGCATTATTAATAATTCCATTATATCTTATCTTTGGCAAATACAAAAACAAAGAAAAAGAAAATGAAGATTATAAACACGATAATATTGATTATTTTGTTTTAATTATTTTCTTTTGGATATTAATTACTGGATTTATGGCTTGGACAAAATTAAAATTTACTTACACTCTAGGGTTACCAATTGCCGCGGGCTTTGGGTTCTTGTTTTTCCTAGCAACAGAAAAGCTACAACACAGAGCTCTAGCTTACAAAAGAACGCTAACAATAATTTCTGCAATCTTTTTAATAGGCGCAATTGCCGCAGGAAGTTTTTTTGTAATGAGTAAGGTTCCCCCAATTGACGAAGCAAAGGATTGGCAGAATGCAATGTTTTGGGTAAAGGATAATTCTTCAGCTGATGCAAAAATATTTAACTGGTGGGATTCAGGACACTGGATTGCATATTTTACAGAAAGAAAAGTAAGCACAGATAATACAAATGCGAGTGCTGAAGCAACAAGCGACTTTGGTATGTTTTTGATTTCTGAAGATCTTAATTTTTCTAAAGGTATGCTAAAGAAATATGATGCAGATTATTTTATGGTAGAATCATCATATCTAACTAGAATGTCTTCTTTTGCGATATATGGTTATTGGACCACAAACTTTAGTGATCCAAGAGTCACAAAATATTATGGTCTAGGGCTTGGCTGTTCAAAAGTAGTTACACCAATATCTGGTGCAGTAAGCTATAACTGTCAAGGGAATGTATTGCCAGAAGCAGAGATGGCAAAAATAAAAACAGAATATCACACCGCGCCTGACCAAATAATGCAAGGAATGCCAGTGTATCTTTATAAAGAAAAAGACAATTCCAGAATTTATTTAATAAATGCAGCAATAAACAAAACAATATTTGCAAGAGTTTGGTTTAATGATCCAACAGTTGAGCCATTTATTGAGCTTTCCTATTCATCTGGAGACGTAAGAGTTTATAGTGTTAATAAAGACAAATTAAACTAGGCAAATTAAATGAACTATATAATACTAATATTAAGTTGTTTAGTTTCATTTTTAGCTTCTTTTTTTGCAATAACGCAATTTAAAAAATTCTTTGTGACAAGAGGCATAATTGCTGTTGATCAACAAAAGAAAGAAAAACCAACTTTGCCTCAATCAGGGGGCATTCCTGTATTTTTTGGTTTTCTTATTGGCATTATGTTTTTTGTATTGCTTTCTGCTTTTTATTTTCAGACAAATATAACTTTAATTATTGCAACAACTCTTTCAATTTTGATTGCGACATTAATTGGCTTCTTTGATGATATAAATATTAGTAAAGAACCAGTAAAGAATATATATGGAGATCTAGAGATAAGAGTTGGCCTTCCACAATGGCTAAAGCCTCTTTTAACGGTGCTTGCTGCAATTCCGTTGATTGCCATAATGGCCGGAGATTCTACAATGGCAATTCCGTTAATCGGTACAATAAATTTTGGAGTGTTGTATGCACTTTTAATTGTTCCAATATTATTTGTGGTTATAACAAATTCTACAAATATGCTTGCTGGTGCCAATGGTTTAGAAGGCGGGTTAATGGCAATTGTTATGATTTCTCTTGGCATCTTTTCAATAATTAACGGAAGAACTGAAGCAGCAGTTATTTCGTTTATGGCCTTATTTGCATTAGCACCATATCTTCTAAATAATTGGTATCCTGCCAAAATGCTTCCAGGAGATTCTTTGACATATCTTTTCGGAGCAACCTTTGCAAGTATTGCTATTATTGGCAATATTGAAAGCTTTGCATTATTTATTTTCATACCTTGGGGCATAGAGATAATTCTAAAACTACGAGGAAAGCTAAAGGTTAGAAGTCTTGGCAATCTTCAAAAAGACGGAACGCTAAAGATGCCATACAAACGCATTTATTCTTGGACACACATAATGATGTTTCTTCCAACACTCTTTAAAAGAAGATTTACAGAAAAGCAAGTAACCACAAGCATACTTCTTGTTGAAGTGATATTTTGTATATTGGGTTTTATTCTATTTTTATAATTTAAAAAAATCAGTAATTTTCTTTTGCGTTTTTATTTCTTTATAGAGTTCTGAATGGTTTAGCCAATAACTTATTCCGTTTCTGATATGTTGATTAATAAAACCCGTTGCTTGTTCAAGAGTTTCAAAAACATAAGGTTCTTTTGTTAATGCTTCTTTAACAGTTTCTCTAATCACCCAAACTCCTTTTGAACGATACTCAGGAGAGATGTCTCTAAAAACAATAACAGAAGCTTGTCTTTTTCTTTTTGAAAGATATCTTGCAACTTCGATTCTAGAAGCATAGTATCCGCCAGTCACGCTGCTTGCATACTTCTTTCTTGGTCCATTAATCTCATAATCCTCACAAACATTCTCACCTTGAATCTCAATCTGCTCAAAGCCCCAAAGTCTTGGAACAAGTAGCACATAAAAGATATTTTGATAGAACATAAAAGAAAATACTTCGTATTTGTCAATTGTTGAGTAATCTAGAAGAGTATTCTCAATCAAATCTTTAGAAATAATATCATCAGTTGAAGTTATTGCCCACCTGGTTGGAACAAGTACTCTGTTTTTAGTTACTCCAAGAAGTCCCATAGACAGTATCTGTTCAATCTTATAAACGTCTTCTAACTTCTCATTTAATCTTAATATTCCTTCTTTAGCTTTAAGGTCGCCATCGCTAACAACTTTATCAATACTTTGTGGAATCTTTATATTATCAATAATTTTAAGATCTTCAAGACCATAAGAAAAATTATTAATCCCACTATAGTTTTCATTAATCTTTTTTGCTTTAGTTTCTAATCCAACTTCAATTTCAGTGGTATCAACTGATTGCGAAAGAAGTTGTATCTCTGTAAGGTTTTTATCAAACCTATTAGCGTCTGTTTTTCTAAAACTTTTAAAAGTAAAGATTTGTTTAGCTCTTTCTCTTTCAATCTCTTCTGGTTTTTTCTTAATCCAGGTTTTTGGATCAGAATCCCCTGCAATATTTTGTTCCTCATAGAATCCAGGACCCACTAACAAATCAGGATATTTATTTTCATAAACCAGATTGAAAGGTTTAGAGAACACTTGTTTTTTTCTAGCCATTAATAGAATATAGTATTCTAAAAATATTTAAATGCTTTTAAAACTAAAAAAGAAACGTTTTTAATATATAATAATAATAATATGTCATCATAATATGTCATCAAAATTAAAAATCAAACTAAAAGGGATTGCTCCAATTATAACAGTAATTTTGGTAGTTGTTGTCGCAGTAATTCTAGGTACTATTCTTTTAACTTGGAGTAGAGAAACGTCTTCAAGTAGTTTAGATAATACAAAAACGGTTACAAATTCTCAGGCAAATCCAGATAATTATGTCTACCCAGAATCAGTAGATGCAGGAGAAGTCTCTTTAAACTATAGTCCACCAGCAGAAATAGAAGATCAAGAAATAATGATTGTGGGGTATAAAGTTATAGCAGACAATATGGAAACAATAGAAGTAACTTTAGAAGACCCAGTTCCTTTAGAAGAAGGTTCAAATGTAATAAATTTAGAAGGTTTTGCAGATCTTGAGATTACTGCTTCAACAATAACAGTGATTCTAATAACTTCTGATAACCAGTTTATAACTTTAGAAAACATACCAAATACAAATGTTCCAGTAAGAAAAGTTGCAACACCAACAGCAGATCCTGTTCCAGGAACTTATTCCTATGAAATGATTTCACTTAGTACTTCAACAGACGGCGCAACAATCTATTATACAACAGATGGTTCAACACCAACAATAGAAAGCACACCATATTCATCCGAAATAGAATTCTATGGCGCAGATATGACTCTACAAGCAATGGCAGTAAAAGAAGGATGTGAAAATAGCGAAATCTTTTCTGGCGAATATACAATATCTGTAATGCAGAGATAATTTCAAACAAGAGAGTTAATCTCTCTTTTTTCTTTTTCATAACATTTATATATTCTTTTATCTAAATATATTTAGGTTATTTATTTAAATTTGGTGAAAAAAATGCCAGCAACTAGAAAAACTGAAACAAACTTACCAGAGGCCTATAAGCCTAAAAGAGGACCAAAAGCTATAATTGATTATTTCTTTTTTAAGATTGGTATAAAAGAAAGCATATTTATTGTTCTTTTTGCAATAATAATTAATATTTTGATTTATTTGCTATTTAAAGGTCAAGATTTAGGAATATACATACTTAATCAGTTGCTTACTGGAGTTATTCTAACATGGCTAGTCTTAGGTCTTGCAATCTATCTAATAATGTATTTTATAAGAGGACAAAAAAACCTTCCAAAAAAACCATATGAAAAAGTGCTTTCTGCAATCGCAGCATTTAGAGCAACCTCAATAATCTATACTATACTTTGTGCATTACTTGTTTTTACATTATTCCCTTCAATCATTTCTTCTCTTCAAATGCTTGCAGTTAATCCAAGTTTAATAAATAGTGCAACGCTATTTCCAGAATTAACTCTTGCAAACATGATTGGTGCAATTTTAGTATTTCTATTAACAATATTTATGATTGTTTACTGGTTGATAATGCTTTACGAGTTTACAGAAATAGGATTTGAAGTTAAAAAACCAGTCTACAAGATAGCATTAACTTTAGTATTAATGGCTTTAATTTTCTTAATAAGCCTTATATAATTTTTTCTTATTTTTATATAAATAGTTTTTAATTATGTTTAATATATTTAAAAAAGCGCCAAAGCAAGATAATAATCAAAATTTAAAAGAAAACACTGGAATTTTTATTGATGCTTACTATAAAGAAAGCCAACTTTTTGTTACTATTAAAAAAGACCAGATAAAACAGACTTATCCAGTTGACTATCAGCCGTACTTTTATCTTTCTTTAAACCAAAAACTTAATTCAGAAGAAATCGAAAATCTAAAATCTAAAGAAAACGTTTTAGGAATCATTCTAAAAGAAGAAAACGTCTATAAACTGATTTTTGAAAATATAGAAGACTTAGTAAAAGCAAGAACTGCTTTTTTTGAAACAGATTTTTTCCCAAACAAGAAATACAAGCTTTACGAGTACGATATTCCTTTTGTTTATAGATTTCTATTAGATAAGAATTTAAGTTATCTTAAAGAAGTAGAATACACTCTTAACACAGAAAATAAAATAACAGAAATAATACCAAAAGAAAATACAGATCTTTCTAAACTTAATATTTGTTCTTTTGATATAGAAGTGTTAGTTCCAGAAAGCTTGTCTTTTCCAAAACCCGGAAATGATAAAATAATTTCAATTGCTTACACAGACAATAACAAACAAAAAGCCATATTTTTTCTAATAGATAAAACAGACAATTTAGAAAAAACAAAAGAAGAACTACAAAAGCACTATCAGTTTCTAGACCTTCATCTTTTTACAGATGAAATAAAGATGATTGAGGAGTTTACAAACTTTATTGCTTCTAAAAATATAGATATAGTTTACACATACAACGGAATCTTTGATTTTGAATATCTTGAAAAAACCTATAAGGCAAAAACTGGCAAGTCTTTAAGCTTTTCAAACAGCCGCTTAATCTTTTCTAAATCACAAACTCGAAAAGTCAATCTTCAAGGAACAATTCATATTGATGTCTATGCCTTAATGAGATTACTAAGATATCTACAGGTATTTAATTATCCAAAGCTAGATTTAAATTCTCTATATTCAAAACTAACAGGAAACCCAAAGCTTACTCTCCCACCAAAAGAGATGAGAGAGCTTTATCTTTCAAAGGATTATTATAAGATTATTGATTATAATCTAGACGACACCATTGCAACAATAGAACTAGCAAACAACTATATGCCAATAGCTTTTGAGATTTCTGATTTTATTAACTTTCCAGTTAATGATATTGTTTTTTCTTCAGCAGGAGCAATGGTTGAAAGATTGTTCTTTAAATATTATTTTAAGAAAAACAAGATTATTCCAAACAAGCCAAGAGCAGAAGAGATTTCTGAAAGGCAGAAATACACCTTTAGTGGAGCATTTGTTAAGTCTCCAATTCCTGGGTTACACAAGAATATCGCAGTTCTGGATTTTAGAAGCTATCATATCTCTATTATGATATCTTATAATATTTCTCCAGAGACTGTTGATTGCTCATGTTGTGACAAATCCAGTTTAGAAAATATTACAGGTCACTATATTTGTAAAAACAAGAAAGGATTTGTTCCAGAAGTCCTTGAAGAATTATTGACATTAAGAGCAGGCTATAAAGAAAGCGCAAAGCTTTTAGAAAAAGACACACAAGAATACAGAAACATGTTTGCTAAGCAGTATGCTTTAAAGATATTCTTGGCTTCAACCTATGGTTATATGGGCTTTTCTGGTGCTCGCTGGTATTCTAGGTCTAGTCTAGAGATAATGTATTATCTTGTAAGATCAAAGATACAAGACATGATACGGCTTCTTGAAAGCAAAGGCTATCTAGTAATCTATGGCGACACAGATTCTTGTTTTATTGAGTTTAGAAGTATTGATAAACTAAAAGAAGATCTTAGAGAAATAAATAACAATCTTCCAAAAGCAATGAATTTAGAACTAGAAAACATTTATATGTCTGGTCTTTTTGTGCACGCAAGAGACAAAGAAAGAGCAGCAAAGAAGAAGTATGCTCTTCTTGATTACAATGGAAACCTTAAGATTAAGGGCTTTGAATATGTAAGGCATGATTGGTGTCCTCTTGTTAAAGAAACACAAAAAGAAATTTTAAAGATTGTACTAAAAGAGCAAGATAACGTTAAGGCTTTAAAATATCTTCAGTTTATAATTGAGGATTTAAAAAATAAAGAAATTCCAAATAACAAGCTAATCATTCAAACCTTTGTGCATAAATCTCTTGAAAGCTATAAGACCTTAAACCCTGCAATGTCAGCAGTCAAGAACGCAAAAAAAGCAGGAAAGAAATTTAAGGTTGGAGATCTTGTTGAATTTATAATCACCGAGAAAGGCAAAAGCATTTCAGACAAGTCACAGATTGCAGAGTTTGTTAAAGACAAAGACTATGATGTAGATTATTATATTAACAATCAGTTAGTTCCAGCAATACTTCCGATCCTTGAAGAGCTTGGAATCTCAAAAGACGAGCTAGTCACAAACACCAAGCAAAAAGGTCTTGGAGAATTTTTCTAAAAAGATAAAAGGGGATAATAATGGTAAGCAAAGATAAAGAATTATTGCTTGTTGCAAAGAAACTAAAAAAGGAACAATTAGAAATGAAAAAGAAAAACCTGAAATATCTTTCTGAAAAAGAGGCTATGAAGAAATATAAGCACCTTATTTAATTTTTTTAATTATCCTCCGTAGTTATAACCGATTACAATAACCAATTTTAAATTAACAGATTAGAGTTTTATATAATTCCTAAATTTGTGGGCATTATCTCATTTTCACAAAAGAATAACACGTTAGATTTTATAAATATATTCAATTATAAGTTATATAATAAAAATAGACAACATATGGCAAAACCTTTTGTTAAATGGGCTGGAGGAAAGAACCAGCTATTAAAAGAGATTATTTCTACTATGCCAAAAGAAATAAAAGGCTATTATGAACCCTTTATTGGTGGCGGCGCACTATTATTCTATATTTTAGAAAACTTTCCCCCAAAAAGAGTTTTAATTTCTGATATTAATGAAGAGTTAATAAATTCGTTTTTAATAATTAAAACAGAGCCAGACGAATTAATTAAAATGTTAGAGAAATATAAGTCTAAGCATTCAGAAGAATTTTATTATACCATTAGAGGACTTGAAACTCCAACAACAAAAAGATTAGGAATTGTTCTTAGTGACCCAAAATACAATAAATTAGATAATATTGAAAGAGCTGCAAGATTTATTTATCTAAATAAAACTTGTTTTAATGGATTATATAGAGTAAACAAAGACAATCAATTTAATGTGCCTATGGGCAAATACAAGAATCCAGAAATATTTAGTAAAAAAAATATATTAGAGGCATCAAGATTATTACAAAATGTACAAATGAAGGTAATGCCTTTTGAAGACGTTATAGATTTTGCAAAGGCGAAAGAATTTATATATTTTGATCCGCCATATGATCAAATAAACGGGAATAGTTTTACAAGTTATACAAGTAATGACTTTGTTAGATCCGATCAATTGAGATTAAAAAATATATTTGATAAATTGGATAAAAAAGGGTGTTTTGTTTTAGAAAGCAATAGTCCAACCCCATTTATTAAAGAACAATATAAAAAATATAAAATCAAAGAAGTTTTAGCAAAAAGAATGATAAATTGTGATGGCACAAAAAGAAATGAAATTAAGGAAGTACTAATAAAAAATTATTAATTGGTGATAATATGATAAAAAGTGGCGTCGGTGGAGGGAAAACCATTACTGGACTTAGATTTGAAGAAAGAATTTCGTTAAAGCAATTATTTACTCAAATTAAAGGATATGACATAAAGAACGACGATATTTTCTTTAATGGTAAAAAGATTGCTACCTTTTATCAAAAACACAAAATTTATAAAAATTTTTTAGAACCAAGTGGCATAAATTATTTGAATTATATTTCTAAAAAGTTATTGCCTGATGATGCTATATTTGTATTGAAAGAACGCACACTATTTATTATAGAAATTAAATTTCAAGAAGTGGCTGGTTCTGTAGATGAAAAATTACAGACTTGCGATTTTAAGAATAAACAATATAACAAATTATTTAAACCATTAAATATCAAAGTTAAATACACTTATCTGTTAAATGATTGGTTCAAAAAACTAGAATACAAAGATGTTTTAGATTATATAAAATCAGTAAATTGTTATTATTTCTTTAATGAAATACCCTTGGAATTTTTAGGTTTGCCTAAACCATAATGCCACTGGACAACTACCCCCAAAAGATATATAAATAACTAATTGTATATATCTTTATGAACTATTATAATTCTCTTGATTTTAATCTTCATCAAGGAGATTGTATTAAAATATTAAAAGAAATGCCAGACAATTCAGTAGATCTTATTTTTGCAGACCCCCCGTACTTTTTATCAAATGGCGGCGTTTCTTGTAAAGCCGGTAAAATGGTTTCAGTAAATAAAGCAGATTGGGATAAATCAAACGGGGTTGTTAAAGATTTTGAATTTACATTTGACTGGTTATCTGAGTGTAGAAGAGTTTTAAAAGATACAGGAAGTATTTGGATATCCGGAACAATGCACAACATTTATCAAGTTGGTTATGCATTACAAATATTAGATTATCAAATACTTAATGAAATTTCTTGGTTTAAACCTAATGCCCCGCCAAATTTAAGTTGTAGATATTTTGCTCATAGCCACGAAACTTTGATTTGGGCAAGAAAAGAAAAAGGATCTAAACACAAATTTAATTATGAACTTATGAAAAAATGGGAAGATAAGATTAGTGAATCAGGAAAACAAATGAGAAGTGTTTGGTGGATACCTCTAACACCTCAACTGGAAAAAAGATCGGGTAAACACCCCACCCAAAAACCATTAGAATTATTGAAAAGAATTGTTTTATCCACAACTGACAAAGGAGATCTAGTATTAGACCCATTTAATGGTTCTGGGACAACAGGCATTGTATCTAAATTGTATAATCGCAGATATATTGGTATTGATTTAGATAAGAAATATTTAGATTTAACTATAAAACGAGTTAAGGCATTAGATATAAAGGTAAATGACTATTCTTGCATAAACAATAATTTAATTATAGAGAATCAAATTTCCGTTTAATTTAAATAATTTGGGTTTTTATTTCAAATTCTTCCTAACCCAGAGTGCAAGAGTTTCTGGAGAAAAAACACCTTCTTCTGTTATGAATTTATCAATCAATTCGTTTGGAACAATATCAAAAGAAAGATTTCTTAACTTTAAATCTTTTGGCCTTCCGTCTTCAACTTTCCAAATCTCATCAATATCTCTTTCTTCTATAGATTCATTTAAAGAAACAAAAACATCTGTCTCCACACAATGAGTGGAAGTTAGAACAATGTGCGGAGTCTTAAAATTCTTAGCAACAATACTAATTGTGTGCGTTCCAACTTTGTTCATAATAGAACCGTCTTGAAAAATAACATCAGCACCAGTCATAAAAAAATCAATCTTTTTAAGATACCCTGATACTGCAGAATCCACAATCTGCGTAGTCTTGATTCCATATTCGCTTAGGGCTTTAGCAGTAATTCGTCCCTGAAACCTAGGTCTAGTCTCAGTACAGATTACTTCAAAGTCTGTGCCTCTATCATAGGCCTTCTTAAATGCGTTTTCTACTAAGTTAGAATGGCAATGTGTAAGAATTGTTGAGCCATTAACAATCAACTGAGAAGCATATTCTGAAATCAGTTCATTATTTTGCGTAATATTTCTCTCATAATTTTCAATCAAATCAACAAGTAAATTTCTGTCTTTTATACTGAAATATTTGTTTGACATCTGCCAGATATAAGAAAGAGAGTTTCTAAGTTTTGGTTCATTTGGTCTTTGAGAAATCAAATGATTAATATTTTCTACAACGACTCCTAAAAAGTCGTTTCCTTCAAATTTGCTTTTATTAATAAGTTCTTTAATACCATTAACTGCAGCAAGCTCAATCTTACTTGCGCCTTGTATTTTTATTTCTTTAATGTCTTTACCAATTCTTAAAATGTCTTTATCTATCATAAAAATTCCTTAATTTTAGCTTTCTGTCTCTATATAACCTAAAATAGATTTATATTTAAAGGTTTCTAGTCTATAAATATAATATCTTTTTTTATATTATATTTATGTTTTATGTTTAAAGATAAGATAACAAGCCAGGGGGAATGAATTTTGTCAGGAATGCAAAGCAGCCGCGTAGTTGCACAAGACGAGAATAGTGAAAAAGTTCAAAGAAGTGATGATGAGGAATTAGAGGAATTTCTAAAAGCATCTCTTCCAAACATCTATGTTATTGGTGTTGGCGGTTCTGGCGGTAATAGTCTTGACAGAATGAATCAGACAGGTATTGAAGGCGCAATAATGATAGCCATGAATACTGATGCTCAAGCATTATTAAAGATTAGAGCAGATAAAAAAATGCTAATAGGAAAGAAAACTACAAGAGGCCTTGGTGCTGGTTCAAACCCAGAAGTTGGCAGAGCTGCAGCAGAGGAATCCAAAGACGAAATAAAGAATGTATTAAAAGACGCAGACATGGTCTTTGTTACTTGTGGACTTGGCGGAGGAACAGGAACAGGCGCAATACCAGAAGTGGCCAGGATTGCAAAAGAAAAAGGCGCACTAATAATAGGCGTTGTAACCTTACCATTTGCTGTTGAAGGAAAGCAAAGAATTGAAAATGCACTAGGTGGTCTTGAAAGATTAAAGAAAGAAGTTGATACTTTAATAATTATTCCAAATGATAAGATTTTAGAAATTGCACCAGACTTACCATTACAGATTGCTTTTCAAGAAGTGGATAAAATCTTAACACAATCAGTTAAAGGAATAATTGAACTAGTAACAAAAGCAGGAATAATTAATCTTGACTTTGCTGATCTAAGAACCATACTTTCAAATGGGGGTCTAGCAATGATCGGTGTTGGAGAAAGCTCAATAAACAAGAATAATAACGATTCAAGAGCAATGGAAGCAGTAGAAGATGCACTAACCTCACCATTACTTGATATTGAGATTGGTAATGCTAGAAAAGCTCTAGTAAATGTTTTGGGTGGCCAAGACATGACTCTTAAAGAAGCAGAGCTAATAGTTGAAACGGTAGCTTCAAAGATTAGTCAAGATGCTCACATTATCTGGGGGGCCATGGTTGATGAGGACATGCCAAGAAACTCAATAAAAGTTATGGCAGTAATTGCAGGCGCAGATATTCCTTACTTAAGTGACATTGTTGGAACAAACATAGGAAAGAAAAAAGAAAAATTAGAACTAAATATTGAAAGCGTATAAATGTGATAAAAGATGGTAAATAAAATAAAAGAATTTTTTGAATCATCAAAAAGAATTCTATTGATTGCAAAAAAACCAGGAAAGAAAGAATACTGGGCAATGGCAAAGATCGTTGGTATTGGTATGATTGTTATTGGAGTTATTGGTTTTATAGTAAGAATAATAATGAATATAATAGGCGGAAAAGTATGATATTTACAGTTAGAACAACAGTTGGTCAAGAAAGAGTTGTTATAGATATTCTTCACCACAGAATTAAAGAAGAAGGACTTCCAGTCTATTCTCTAGTAGAGATGGCTGATCTTAAAGGCTACATATTGATAGAAGCCCAAGAGGAAAAAACCGTAGAGCTGTTAATACATAACGTCCCTCACATTAAGGGTGGGCAAATGGTTACAGGCAATATAAATATTAAAGAGATTGCGGGAATCTTAGAATCCAGACCATTAATGAGTTCTATTAAGCCAGGACAGACCGTAGAGATTATCTTAGGTCCTTTTAAAGGTTCAAGAGCAAAAGTAACAAGAGTAAATGTTGCAAAAGAAGAAGTAGTTATTGAGTTGTTTGATGCAACAGTCAAAGTTCCAATAACAATGAAAGCAGAAAATATTAAATTATTAAATTAAAGGATGTGAAAAATATATGCCAACAATAAAAGTTTTAGTAGACGCAGGAAAAGCTAGTGCAGGTCCACCACTTGGTCCAGCTTTAGGGCCATTAGGTGTTAACACAATGGAAGTTGTTAAAGAAATAAACAGAGTAACAAAGGAATTAGAAGGCATGCAAGTGCCAGTTAAAGTTCATATTAATTCAGATAAGAGCTATTCTGTTGAAGTCGGTGCACCATTAACAAGCGCATTAATAAAAAAAGAATTAAATATTAAAAAGGCCTCAGGGAAAGCCGGAACAGAAATTGCCGGAAACATTACTTTTGATAAGATTCTAAAAATAACAAAAGCAAAGTATGGTCAATTGAGTGCAAGAAGTTTTAAAGCCGGAATTAGAGAAGTTTTTGGAACCTGTAGATCTCTTGGGGTTAATATTGATGGCAAGACTCCAGCAGAAGCCTTAAAGGATTTAAATGCAGGGAATTACGATTCAAAAATCGCCTAATTCTCTTTATTTCTTTTTTTAGCTAATTTTATAAACCTTATTGTCTTTATATTTACTATATTATATTTAGGAGAATAAAGATATGAAAAAAATATTTATATTTGCATTTTTAATACTAATGTCTGGCACAATTTTTGCTGATTTTTACATAGGTGAGATAATTGCACCAAAAGCAGTAATTGAAGATACAAATTTTGATATTAATGTTATTGTTGTTAACACCTCTAGTACTACCCAAGATGTAAATTTAAGAATAGAAGTATTTACCCCTCAAGCAGTCCAGATTTTTGATAGAAATTATTTTGAGGGAAATGCAATAAGCATTGGAGCAAATGATTCCAATAATATTTTTGTTAACATTATTATTCCAGATTCGAATGCATCTACTGCTCAACACCTTATTAGAGCAACAATATTAGAAGATGATGATAATCCAATAAATAACATTGGCCAAATTTGGTTTATGATTAAACAAGCACAAAAGAATGTTCCAATTCCAGATATGCCAATATATTTTGGGTTTATTGTTGCTTTTATTGCGGTAGTTTTTTTAACAAATAAAAAAGAAAAAAAATGAACAAAACAGAAATCGACATTTTAAAGAAATCAGGGATTATAAATAATGGCGCACAAAAATTCGCAAAAAAGATAGTTAAACCAGGCATTTCTTTTTTAGAGATAGGGGCAGAAATAGAAAATTACATAAAAGAGAAAGGCGCAAAACCAGCTTGGCCAGTTAACCTTTCTATAAACCAAGAGGCTGCACACAATTCTTATAACCCCGAAGAGCAAGTAATTCTTAAAGAAACAGATGTTTTAAAAGTTGATGTTGGCGTTTCAATTGATGGCTATATTACAGATTCTTCTCAAACTTTTGTTTTTTCTAAAATTCATGAAAAATTAAAAGAGTCAAGCGATAAAGCGTTATTAAATTCAAAAGATTATATTCTTAAAAATCCTAAAATTGTAACTGTTTCAAAAGTTGGGGAAATTATAGAAGATACAATCAAAGGTTATGGTTATAAGCCAATAAGTAATCTAACTGGCCACACCATTACAAGATATACAACTCACAACCACCCATCAATACCAAATGTAAAAAATAATATTAATATTAAATTATCAGAAATTGATTCTTGGTTTGCAATAGAACCATTCTCTAGTACTGGTAATGGATATGTGACAGAAGGAAGCAACGTCTATATCTTTATTTTTGAAAAAGATGTTTCAATAAGAAACTCAAATGCAAGAAAAATACTAGAAGAAATCAAAAGCTTTGAAGGTATGGCATTTTCCGAATTTTGGGTAGGGAAAAACCTGTCAAGCTTTGATAGGAAAGTTGCATTTAGAGAACTATTAAAAGCGCAGGCAATATCTGCATATCCTGTGTTAATTGATAGAAATGGCTCTTATGTTTCTCAAGCAGAAACAACATTTGTTTATGATAAAGAAAATCAAGAAATGATAGATCTAATAAATATAAATGAAATAATTGAATAGTGGAATTTATGATAAATAAAAAAGGTGCAATGGAATTTAATTCTAAACATCTAATAAAATTATTAATTGTTACGTTCTCTTCATTTTTTTGGATTTATTTTTTGATTTCTTCTAAGTTAACGGCTTATGCTTTCAGGGTATTTGATATAGCGACAATACTTAATTCTATATTTTCTCTAAATTTTCTATTTTTTGTGATATTTTTTCCTATAACTTCCATAATTATTTTATCAATCATATATAATTCTGTAAAAAAAGAAAGTTTAATCATTGTTGGTGTCGGTTTATTTTTGTCTTTTATTTTTTCGGTTATATTTTTAAAGCTTAATATTTATTTTATTTTATTTCTAATATTATATATATCAGCACATCTTATTTTGTGTTTAATAGTTAAAAAAACATCTGAGAAAAATTTGTTTAATCAAACAACAGATTATTTATCTAAATTAACTATATTTTTAATAATTGGATTATTCATTTCTTCTGCAATATATATTCTTCCAGAGCAAAATAAAAAAGTAGAAGAATTCGAAGCAGGTCTTGTAAATCTATTTATTGCAGATAATATTGACCCCTGGATTAGCACCTCATATATAATAAACCAGCAGTGCACTTTGTCTAATTTAAAATATATTATGGAATCTAGAGAATATTTGGAATTAAGAATAAAAACAGATGAAACTTCTTCTGATTTTACTGATTTTATGGAAAATCTAAAAACCTCTGCAGCAGCAAATAAAACAACTGCAGAAATAAAAGAACTAATGCCAGATCTTGATGCGCCAGTTATTAAAGTCAAAATCATAGACACAATAAAGGCAATTCCATTTATGGGTTTTATAGAAAGCAATTTTGCATTTTTCTTTGCATTAGCATTTTCTTCTTTCGTTTATACTGGCCTATCAATAGTTTTTTTAATATTTGCAGCAATAGTATATTTGTTCAATAAAATATTTAAAGAAGAGGAAGAATGAAAAAAATTATTGCTGTCATGTTTTTGTTGTTTATAATTCCGATGGCACAAGCCATTTCCTTATATTCGGCACAGGATATTGCTAAAGAATATATGTTGTCAAATAATGAATATTTAGATCCTGGCAGTGTTTACTATATTGATTGCGATAATAACGAGTATTATACACTAAATATTGTTGATGCAGAATCAAATATTGTGTTATTTTTGCCTATAGAATCAAATAATGGGTCTGTTATTTATGAAATAAATACAAATACCCAAAATATCATTAAAACGGCCTTACTTAATAGAAATATAAAAACCAAAAGTGGAAACAACTATTTGTCTCAGCAATTAGTTGACAAAATAGATAATTTAAATATAACCTTGCAATCAAAATCCGCAAAATTAGACGGAATTATTAGATCAAATTATTCTTCTTCAATAACTACAAAATGTCAGAACACAAAAGATAAATTAGAATTATTAATTAATCAATTACAAGACATGAAAACAAAGCTTAGTAAATTACAAAAAGAACAATCTACGTTTTTAGATACTACCGATTGTACAAAAGCAGATAGTTTGATATTATTATATAAAAATACGTTTAAGGGGTATAACGATATTGTTTCATCTTCTATAAATTACCGAGATTCAACTAATGAGATTGTTGAAGTTATAGTTGCAGATCAAAAATTAGATGAAACCACAAAAAAGATAATCCTGAGCTATATTGAAGCTCCAAATAACTTAAACGGGGACATTTCTACGATAACAGATAGCCTTGCATCAACAAATCAGTTCTATTCTTTAGTGATTGCTGATTTTGAAAAAGCAGGGCCCAATAGTCCCTTAGAGATCTTACAACAAACTCTAGAGACTAGACAAAATTATTATGTTGCAAAATCTTTGCTATATAATTTTAATACAGATTTAAAAGGCACACTAGATAATTCCATAAATCAAATACTAAATTCAGAAAATATAAATTTATGGAAAGACACAAAAACTGTATCTGAATTAAGTCAAAATTATGCTCAAATAAAAGAATTATATAATAAAGGCAGGTATGAAGAGAGTATAAGCAAGATAAAACTGGCAAAAAATCAAGTAAAAAAAATAAAGGATGCAGGGATTAATGAGATTGAAACTCAGGACTTAACAAAATATTTTATTTATATTATTGTTGCAACAATTGTGGTTCTAGTGAGTATAACTTTAGTAAAGAAAATCAAAATAAAAAATAAGCCAAAACAAAAAACAAAATCAAAGGACATAGATCCAGAATACTTGTTTAATAGAAGAGACCCTTTTAAATAAATCTAATTAGTAATTACTTTTTCTTGCAATTTATATTTATTTATTGCAATTTTAAATTCAACATAGTCTTTTGGGGGATTTTTGGTTAATTCTTCTACAAATTTGATTCTTTTGTTTATCATTTCTAATAAATGGTTTATATTAATATTATATTCTCTAGCAATAGATTGTAAAATTTCGCTCTTATAGGTAATTGGCAGTTCGTGTGTGAATAAATCCCCGTCTTTTTCTTGAGAGCGTTCATAAACATTATATATTGCCGTATATTCTATTTTATTTTCTTTAGAATTAAATCCTTTAATTTCATCTAGTTCTTTTATTGTTCTTTTTATGTCGCTGCCACCTTCAAATCCAGTAACAATAACAAGGTCAAGAGAAGTTAATAGTGCTGGTTCAAGAGATATTGGTGGGGTTATAAGTCGGTTTACGAGGTCAGGCAGGCTTCTTGCGTGAACAGTAGACAAACAACAGTGACCAGATGCCATGCCCTGAAACATGATTGACATTTCTTCTCCTCTGACTTCCCCTACAATTAAATAATCTGGTCTTTGTCTAAATGATTCTTTAATAAGATCAAGCATCGTAACTTCCCCGTATTTTTTGCCAGTTCCATCAGGGGGGCCAAACCCGGGTCTAGTTATTTGTGGTACCCAGTTATCTAAAAGTAAATTTATTTCTCTAGTATCTTCAATTGAAACAACTCTTCTTCCTGGAGGAATAAAAGAAGTAATAACATTTAATAATGTAGTTTTCCCGCCAGCTGTTGGCCCAATTATTAATGCAGTTTTTTGAAATTCCATTATTGTCCAAATATACGCGACAATCATAGGGTTTAATGTGCCGCTAGTAATTAAATCAATTGCGGTTAAAGGGGTGTGTGGGAATTTTCTTATAGTAAATGTTGGGCCTCTAGTTGAAACGTTAGTTGTAAGTGTAGCGTTAACACGAGAACCGTCGGGAAGTATAGAATCAAGTAAAGGGCTAGCATATGAAACATAGCTTTTACTTAAGTGCGCCATCTTAATTACAAACTGTTGTAGTTCTTTTTCATCTTTGTATGCAATATTAGTTTCAAGATGGCCATATTTTCTATGAACAATAAATATTGGAATGCCTGTTCCATCGCATTCTATATCTTCAATTAACGGGTCGTGCATTAATGGTTCTATAAGATCTAGCCCTTTAATCTGTCTGCCTACATAATACATTATTTTTGATTTTTGTTGAGGAGTAATCTTTGTTTTATTAAATATTTTTTCTATTCTTTTTATTAATTCAGATTCGTCTTTTATTTCAATAAGTGATATTTTATTTATTAATTCTTGTTTTGTCTCTTTAAGTATTTTTTCTTCAGCTGAGGTTAATTCAGGTTCTGCAACAACATATCTTCTGGAACCTTCTTTTTCTTCAACAAATGCATAGGCATAGCCCTCAATTAATATTTGATAGTTCTCTGGTAACAATTCTTTTGGTTCTTCAAAAGAAGGCAACGGATTAGCATTTTCTTTAATTTTTATGGTTTCTTTATCTGTCTTAAGATTTTTAAAAAGGCTTTGGAATATATTTTGTTGTTGTTTTTTCTCTTTTGGGTTAACTTCCACTAATTTTGGTTTTGCAGATTTCTTTTTTTCGCTAATTTTGGTAGTTTTTGAAGAAAATATTTTTTTTAATCCTAAAATAAAAGGTGCTGGTCTTTTAGTTAATTTATATTCTTTTATAGTAGTTACATCTATGTTTTCGGAAAGAAATTCTAGTTGTTTGCTATATTCAATAAATGTGTTAATAAAATTCAAATCTAATTTTTTAGAATTAGAAAATAATTTTTCTTTCTTTAATTCAGAAACTAGTTTTTTAGAATCTAGTTCTTGATTATAGAATTTAGTTAATATTTCTTGTTCTTTTGCAGTTCTTTGATTTTCGATATTTTTAAGATTAAGAATTAGGTCATAAAGTTTTGATGCATCCTTTTGATTTGGTATTTTCATGGCTCATCTTTATATTCGATTTTAAATAATAATTTAAGACTTTGATGTTTTAATTTCATCTATTCCCTCAAATTCTGTTTTAGCATTGAATGTATCTTTTAAGTCATTTAGTAAATCGCTTATTTCATTTATGGATTCTGCAACTTCATCCCACGTTTTCTTTTTGGAATTGGTATTTTCCATTGCTCTTTTTTTGTTTATTTCTAGCATTGTGGCATACGAAAATTTACTTATTTCTCCAGATTCAAGTTTCTTTTTAATTACTTCTAATGATTTTTTAATTGTCTGAACATCTTCTTCTGCAAATCTTAAAATTTCTAATTTTGCAACAATTATGTTAGTTCTTTCTTCTATCTGATTTAATAGTTCAGTTACATTCTTCATAATATCCCCTCTAATTTTTAAATGTAGTTTTTGAGTTCTCATTATAAATATCTATATAATAGATATTCTCTCCTGCCTTATAATAACAGTTACATAAATATATATTCGTATCATTTATAAATATATCTGTTATAATTGTGTTATTCTCTGTAATTGTTTGATTAGATACTCCATTTATCATTAAATCACAATTTTGGTCCATAAAATTGCTTGCAATAATCCCATTCTCTGTAGTAATTAAATTACACAATTTAGAATCATAATTATTGCTGTTTATAAATTTCTTAAATCTATAATTAAATTGATTAATGTCTTCAACAGATGAACCAGAGTTTAAAATATTTAAGAACTCGTTTTCATAGTTTTTTGCAAGTATTGCTACAGGGTTTATTTTATTCCCTGGGGCGTTATAATTAGATACAATAACAACCCCACTTATAAGTATTATAAGTAACATTGTAGTTACAATGTATGTAAATCCTTTTTTCAAATTATTGCTCCTTTAATCTAATTCAATATGAAGGGTTTTATTAGTATCAGAAAAGAAATACACAAATTCTCTTTTTTTTGCGAAATTCTCTAATTCTCTATTTTCACAATTATCATCTAACCAATCACAAATGCTTACATTAAATCTATAATCCATTTGCGGATAAAGTAAAGAATAGACATTATCAACTTCAGAGTTAGAGATAAGTTCCCTAAATCCCGAATCTCTAGCTTCTAATAAAATTATGGTTTTAACTTCTTCTGGTATAGGATTTTGAGAATATTTCTGATTTATAGTTTCAAATAAAAAAAAAACAAAAAATAAAAGCAAAATGATAGAAATTGCGACTTCAAAAGATTTTGTCATGTCAATTTACCATTCCCTCAAACATATTATAAATAATAGAAAAATATTTGTTTTCTCCATCTTTGTCTTCTGCAAGATATTCAGGGGGGATAGCATAGTAAGCCACTCTATTTGAATTGCTGGTCACTATGGCATCAAATATGTCTCCGTAACCGTTATTATTTGTATCTCGCAGATTTGCTCCAAAATCTATTTTTAAAGGAACGGGATTAGGTTCTATCAAGGTCACTATAGAATAATTATCAGAGATTGGGAGATTTGGTTTTAAACCATAAACTAACGGATGAGTGTCTGAACTTGGCATTAACTTTCCAGTAAATTTATCCCCAACATCGCAATCTCTTATATCGCAAAAATTTGCAACATAATTAACCCCTAGAGTTCTGTTAAAAAATATAATCATATTTGCATCTGTTAATCTGACCCATCCATTTTTTTTTTCGTTTTCTGGGCCAACATATAGCAAATCTCCTTTATCTTCATTGTGTTCTATTCCTGCATCTCCAATCCAAACAATTCTTCCGCCTTGTGCGATATAGTTTCGCATAGTCATTAATTGAAGCGTAGAAATTTTTCTTGCCTTTTCTACAACTACAAGACTTACGTTCTTTAATTGTTCAGAATTAAGGTATCGAATATCCGCAAGGGAAGGGTGTATTGCCACCCCTTTTCGATCAGTCAGCAAATCTTTTAATAGTTCGGGATTACCCAGACCTTTCTGATCTGTAGGGTCATATAAAATTAGAACGCTCGGTTGTTGTTTTCCTGTAACTATAGTCATAACGCTCCAGTACACGTTGCAGCCGCCAGGTATAGATCTGCACCTTATAGTTCCTGTCCAAATAAATACAAATAATGCCGCAACTATAATTATTAAAAGAAATATTATTCTTACCAGCCACTTATATTCTGATTGTTTCTGCTCTACCATACCCTTCAACCCTAATAAAATATAAAATAGATTAATATAAAAGGTTTTGGTTTCTTTAAATATATATAGTTCTATTTAAATTGTGATAAATTTATGAAGATGAATTATTCTAAAAATAATAATCAAGGTCCCAGTTCAGCTATAGGAATTATGAAATTTAAGGAGTCTGTAGCAGGTCCGCAATTATCCCCAGAAGCAGTAATAGGTTTATCTTTAGGTATTGCTATCGTTATCCTCATTCTTAGAGCAATAATCTAATTAGAAATTGTTCTTTTTATTTTATATATATGTCTGCATTTTCTAATAATCCCGTATTATGAAGATATTTTATAATCATTTTATAATTAGGATTAACTCCAATACCACAGTTAACATCTAATGTTTTATTTTTAATATTTACAAAATAAGAATCACAAGATAAATTCTCAAAATGTTCTTGTGTCACAATTCTTTCGTTAGTCTTTGTGATTGATAGATTTGGATAATCTAAAATGGTATTATTTAAATCAGTAAATCTATATCTAACTTTAAGTAAATAATTTTCATCGCAAGTTACAACTATATTTTGAGAACCCCAATTTATAAAGAAGTTACAATCCTGTGCATGTAATCCTGTATTATCAAAGACATCAAATATTATTGTTTGTTTAATGTTTGGATAAATAGGATTAAAAATATTATATAAATAAAATTGATTTGTATCAATTATAATTTCTTCTGCTGAGACCCTTGCAGTAAGCTGTGTGCCATCAAGCACCGTTGCCTCTCCGGTAGCATTTTCTAAATTTTCTAAATTAAAATAGTTAAAAATAATAACAATATTAAATGGTTGATTAGCAACAGTTTCTTCCGGAAATTTAAAAATCACTTCTGCCGTGTTTGTATCAGTATCAAATATAAAATTAGAATCACTGGTAATATCGCTACATCCCTCAACTTTACAATATTGTATAATTGGCGTTTCAGAACCACCGCCTGTTGGCGTAATCTCAGAAAAAACTTTATTAAAGTTCACATCAAAAGAACCAAAATTTTCTGTTGTAAAAGAATTTTCAGGAACAAAGGAAACAGGCACAGCATAGCTTCCTGGTATTTTATTTAAATCTACAAATTGCCCGTTTTCTGTTGCAGAACCAAAATTATACGGTTTAATTTCATCAACTATATAAGTAATAGTAATTGGATCTTCTCCAGTATACTTATATATCCAAAATTCTTTTGCTATAGGAAAGAAAACTAATTTGTTTTGATTTGAATCATTTGAGAAAATTTTAATTGGCCCCTCATTATAATTATTTAAATTTCCACTTGAAGTGGAAAAAGACAGAGCACACCCCAATACTTCATTAGCATCCATTTCGGACAGTTCATAGAATTCTACTCTCATATCTGCGCTAGTTACTGTTGTTCTTAATGAATCTGTTTTAACTGTAGTGCCATCATGTTCTGTTATATTAATTAAACTTTTATAGACCCTAAAATCATCTATATAAGTTTGATCATCTATTGCTTCAATTCTTATTGTGGTTTCTTCGGGATGTGTTTGGCTAGAGGTTTCTAGGATATTAATGTTTTCGCCAATTCCACAAAAAAACCAGGAAAATCCCTCAAAGTCCCTGTAATATCCAAAATTTAATTTTCTCCAGTTTGTCGTTTTTAGAGTAGTATTATTTTCTTCAATTGCTTCTGATTCTCCAATTTTAAAAAGCTGGACGCCTGTTTCATTAAAACTACAATAAAATCTGTCGCTTGTAGTATCAAAATTAATATATACGTTTATATCTTCTGCATTTGTTACAAATGAACCAAGATATTTAGAAAATTCTATTGTTGTGTCTATTGTTGAACCGGCCTCTAGCTCTAAAATTCCAGAACTTATATTTGCGGTTCCTGAATTTAAATCAAAAGTGTCTTGATAATTATAATCATTAAAGTTTTCTAATAATAATCGTACTCCAAGACCAGATAAAGCATTAATGTCTGTTTCATAATTATAGAATTTATCTTTATCATAAATCAATCCAAATAACAAATTATTGTTTGTATCGATTTCAAATGTGTTTTCTGCTCTACCATAATTACAGTCTGAAATAACATAAGGGTACACTTCTGAATCTTCAGAAATCATAGAAACATTATAAACCGGAATAATCAGAGAGATTGTAGATTTATATAGTAAATCACTGATTGTATTTGTGTTGTTTGATTTAGGTAAAATATTAAATAAACTAATAAGTACAAATGCAATAACTGTAATAAATAAAACACTAGAAATTATCCAATCAATATAGTCCATTTAATTTACACTTATTTGTATCTTATTTTTAATAATTATATTTTCATCTAAATATGGATGTCTATAATCTACATTAATATTACAAATCTTTAATCCAGTTATTGTTGTTAAAGAGCCTAGGTCCGATCCTTGTAATAAAATTATAGGCGCTGGATTATAATTTGATTGAATGTCATAACCATTATATTCTGTAGGAAGAACTATCCAATGATTACAATCTGTTGTTCCTGTTGAGTTTTCAATATAAATTGAATTTATATGAACTGGAATTTTGTTCTTGTTATCTAAATTTAAAGTTATCTGTTTAATAGTTGTAATATTAGTGTTTGCATCATAATCTAACGTTTCTGTACTTTTATTTAGACTTATATTAAATTTATTTTCTGGTTCCTTTATATTAATTGTAAATGTGATTTTTTTTGGTTCAGAAAAAATGGGGCTGTTTAATGCTAAAATTCCTGTGATTTTTCCCGCCCTTAAATTATTAGGTAATTTAATAGTTATTTGTCCTTGTGAACGCGAAGATGCATTTACATTTAGGGTGGTATAATCTGGCACTATTATTTCGGCTATATCGAAATTAGAATCTAATTCTCCAGTTGTGGGCTCATAATTTGCATCGATTTCTAGTTCTAATCCCGATAGATCTGTTTTATTTTTAGAGTTATCAATTGTATATGTTTTAATTATTTCATTTCCGCTTTCTAAATTTAAAGCACTACTCAGTTCAGAAGTAAACCCTATATTGGGCGCTTGAGATATTTTTATTTCTTGAATTGCATTATTATCTGTGTACTTAATTCTTGCCATAATTTTTTGTGTTGTTCCGCGTTTAATACTTTCTGGCACACTAAATAAAATAAAAACAGTGTCTTTAGTTTTGTGTGTAATTATTTTGGTGCTAGGGACTTCTGCATCAAATCCGTCTACAAATCTTAAGAATTCATCATTTAAATCAGCCCAGTTTTTAAGCGGTTTATCTTTATCGTCTCTAAAAATTAAATTTTCTAGATTATAGTCCTCATTTTCGCTAATGTTATTTAATTGTAATTCGCATTTAACAGTTTGCCCAATAAATACGTCTGTTGGGCAAATAAAAGAAAGAACATCTAGTCTAATGTCTTTTTCTAATTTAATGGCCTGGTTTGGTTCTACGATGTCTTTAGGAGCTAATTGCCCATTAATTGTTTTATATCCTTTTAATTCAATTGCATATTTATAATTTTTATTTTTATTTAATTTTATTTCATCTCCTGGAGAATATTGAATTGATTTATTTTGTTTCTCAGGAGTGATTTTTATGTTTGCAGAATTTAATGCCTTCCCTTCTGTGTCTTTTACAGAGAAATTAATTATAATGTTATTAAAAAAGAAAAAATAAATCGCGCCCCCAATAACACCTAAAACCACGACTAAAATAATTACTTTCTTAATTAGCCCAATTGTTTTTTCATCTAATTTAAAATTAGATTTTGGTTTTTCGGAGTCTTGTGGAAATCTACCGCCAAATGGATCATATTCAGACATTATTTATCACTTATTTTTTAAATTATATTTTGCTGCAATCAATTCTTTTTTTAATTCTTTAATCAATTCCAATGATGCTTGCTCTTTTAATATGTTTTTTGCCTCTAGATGATTAATATCTTGAGTTAATGATTTTGATTCTCTTAAAAGATTATCTAGGGCCTTTTCAATATGTATTATGTGCAACTTTAAAATGGTAAGATCCTGTTCATTTGCTTTATAGGTTTTAAGTAATTCTTCTTCTAAATTTGCAAGTCTTGAAGTTTTTGCTTTTTCTTTTGCATCTATCCAATTGAGTTCATCAATCCTTTTGTTTAGTTCCAATATTGTTTGATCTTTTCTTTCAAGTGTTTTTAATAACTCTTCAACAGATCTTTTTTGATTTGCAAGACTAACATATTTGTGATCAATTTGTTTTTTTGCATCATCAATAAAAATAATAAGGTTATTTATATTGTTTTTAACAGATTGTTCTATTTCAAAGTATTTCTCAGGAGTTGCAATTTCATTTTTTATATTTACAAGATCATTTTCTACAATTGTGGTGTGTTCTTCTAAAAAGATTGATTGTTGTAGTTTACCTGATATTTCCAGAAATACGTTTTGGAACAGCCTGATCTTTTCTGCTTCAATTTCTTTATTAAATTGTATAGACGAATAACCTAAAAGCCCATTTAATAGTCTAGTTAATTCCTCAATATTATTCTTTATATTTTTTAACAAAGGAATTCTTTGTGTTTTATTTGTACGATGTAAAGGATATTTAAAGGACTCATAGATGGTTGTTGCTTTAAATTTTATTTGACTTAGTTCTTCAATTATTTTTTCAGTCATCTTTTTCACACTTTTTTACAATAGATATATTATAACAATATATTTAATATTTATGCTTTTATATATTTATAGGATAAAGGGGGTAAAATATATGAAAACTATAGAAAATCTATGTAAGGCTTTTATTGGAGAGTCTCAAGCAAGAAACAGATATACTTTCTATGCAAAGGTTGCAACAAAAGAAAGCTTATTTCAGATTGCAGATATCTTCTTAGAAACCGCAGAACAAGAAAGAGAACACGCAAAGCAATTGTTTGTATTAATAAGAGAATTAAAGAAACAAAATAATATTACAGAAGATCTAGTTGTTGAAGCAGATGTTCCAACAGCATATGGAAATACAGCAGACAATCTCAGAGCCGCAATTTCTGGGGAAAATCACGAATATACAAGTATGTATCCAGAATATGCTGATGTCGCTGAAAAAGAAGGCATGCCCGAAATTGCAAACAAACTTAGAGCAATAGCAATTGCCGAAAAGCATCACGAAGAAAGATATAAAAAATTATTAAAGAATTTAGATGAAAAAACGTTATTGAAAAAAGAAATAGAAGTCGTGTGGATATGTAGTAAATGTGGATATATGCACAAAGGAAAGGAACCACCAAAGGAATGCCCATCATGTGGTCATCCACCAGAGTATTTTAGAGTACAAAATGAGAATTATTAAGGGGGTAAAAAACTATGGTAAAAAAAGGAGAAATTTATAGATGTGCGATCTGTGGTAACGTTGTTGAAGTAATTGATGCTGGCGGCGGAACGCTTGTGTGCTGTGGACAAAACATGGATCTTCATCACGACACTAGCGAAGAACAATTAAAGGAAAAGCACATTCCAGTAATTGAAAAAACAAGAGATAGTATTGTTGTTAGAGTTGGAGACATACCACACCCAATGACAGCAGAGCATCACATCAAATGGATTGAAGTTAATATTGATGGTTCAGTGTATGTTAAGAAACTAACTCCAGGAGATGAGCCTGTTGCTGAGTTTAAAGGTGGGGGCTATAAGATAAGTGCAAGATGTCTATGTAATATACACGGAGTTTGGAAGTCTTAAATGACTTCTTTTCTCTAAAAATACACTAAATCTTGGACAGATATGAAAAAACTCGTTTCTCAAATTAATGCTTTAAAAAAAACAGCAATAGAAAAAACTATTTCTAAAAAGATAAAGCAATTTAAAAGTTTTTCCAAGAAATCTTCTCAGGACATATTTCAAGAGCTTTGCTTTTGTTTGATGACCGCCAATTTTAATGCTAAAAGGGCAGTTGAGATTCAAGAGAAGTGTGGTTGTCTTTTTCTTACAGGTACAGAAGCCCAACTTGCAAAGCTTCTAAAAGCAAACGGTCACAGGTTTCCAAACACGCGTGCTCATTTTATTTTTCTGGCTCAGGAGCACAAAGACGACATTAAAGAAAAACTTTTTTCTATTAAAGACAAGTACGAAAAAAGAGAGTGGCTTGTAAAAAATATCAAGGGCCTTGGCTTTAAGGAATCTAGTCATTTTCTAAGAAACATTGGTTTTTTCGATTATGCAATTATTGATTTTCATATAGTCGATATCTTGGCAGACAATAAGATTGTAAAAAAGCCAAAAAATCTTAACAAAGACGCATATTTAAAGATAGAGAAAAAATTAGAAGGCCTAGCAAAAGAAACTAATCTGACTCTTGGTGAGCTTGATTTTTATCTTTGGTATATGGAAACTGGCGCCATTTATAAATAATTAATTAGTTTCTGTTAAAAAGATAGTTTTAAATATCTTTTATTTAATTATTGTTAATATAAATTAATAATATTTAAGAGGGAAAGATTATGCCAAAATTTGCAGGCGTTAGGCCAAAGCCAAAAGAAAAAGCTGAAAAAAAGAAAAAACACGGAAAAATTGTAAAAAGACCAGCAATTCCTGAAAAAGTAAAGACCAAATTACTTAAAGATGCAAATAAATTACGAGAATTAAAAATACAAGTACAAAAAATGAAATTAGGCACTGCTTTACTTTCTGAAAAATTTACAGAAGTTAGTAAAAATTATGATGTATTACAACATTTTGAAGCAATGGCTAATGCAGAATTAGATTATATTTCTGAAATAAAAGCCGGAAAGAAAGTAAATGAGCCAATACTAAAATTTGAAGAAGCTGTTGAAAAGTTTAGACAAGACACAAGAACTGCCCAGAGTTTTATTGAAAGGGCGATTGGGAATAAACTTCAGTCTCTTTATGAAAGAGTATTAGAATCTGAAGGAAAAAATTTAAATAAATTAAGTGATAAGCAAAGAGAAAAAATATTGACTAATTTAGTTAATTCTTTTAATGAATATCAAATCATCAAAAGTAAGTTTTCTCAATTAAAATTTGGGGACACGAAAGGAATTGATTATCGTGTTGAGAAAATGAAAAAGATAATAGAAAGCAATAATAGATACTAGTTTTTTAAAAAAAGTGCAGAGGGCAGGATTCGAACCTGCGAAGCACTAAGCACATGGTCCTAAGCCATGCCCCTTTGACCGCTCGGGAACCCCTGCAATAACCGGTTTCGCTCGGTTAGCGCGCAATGGTCGGTCAGCTCGCACCCAATAGTGTTTACTGACACACATCTAATGTTAAATAAATAGAAAAAAAGCCATTTTTAAATATGTTTTTATTCTATTACTATATAATATAATAGAAAACAAAATGTTTATAATATGAAATAGTGAAAATCATGGCTACACGTTTGGAAAAATTTAATGAGTTTTGTGCAACTCGTTCTCTTTATTTCCCATCAGCAGAGATTTATGCAAATAATTTTGCAGGTTTCTACGAGTTTGGACCAATAGGGAATAGGATAAGAATAAATCTTATAAATTTCTGGAGAGAAGAGTTTGTAAGAAAGAATAATTTTATAGAAATTTCTGGTTCAATAATTCTTCCAGAGGATGTTTTTCAAGCATCAGGTCATCTTAAAAATTTCAATGATCCAATAGCTACTTGTCAAAAATGTAAAACCGTTTATAGACTTGACAGATTAATCTCAGAAAACACAAAAAAAGAAGTTCCAGAAAGTATGTCAATTGAAGAATATGAAAAATTAATTGCTGACAATAATATTGTCTGTTCTAAATGTAAAGGAAATTTAACAGATATTAAAAAATTCAATCTGATGTCAAGTATTAATGTTGGCACACAATCAGGTAATTTAGGTTACTTAAGAGGAGAAACTTGTCAATCAATATTTGTTGATTTTTTAAGAATATATAAAACCGGAAGACAAACTTTGCCTTTAACAATCTCACAACACGGAAGTGTCTATAGAAACGAAATTTCTCCAAGAAATGGTCTTTTAAGATGTAGAGAGTTTGAACAATTAGAAACAGAAATGTTTTTTGATTCAGACAAAATAGATGAAACACCAATTCCATTAGACACAATTTCAAAATACAAAATAAGATTTAAGTTGTTAAAAGATAAGCAAGAAAAGGACTATAATGTTTCAAAAATTACAGAAAAAAAAATAACATCAGGGAATCTAATTACATACACCCTTTATATTACTCAAAAGTTCTTAGAAGATCTTGGCTTCTCTCACGACAACATAAGATTTAGAGAATTACCAGATAACGACAAGGCCTTTTATTCTAAACAAACCTTTGATTGTGAAGTAAAAACCGAAAAAGAATGGGTCGAATTATTTTGTGTTAATTACAGAACAGACTATGATCTTTTAGCTCACGGTAAAGGTTCAAAGAAAGATCTTTCAATTTCAGAAGACGGAAAAAGAATACAACCACATGTTCTAGAGGTTTGTTCAATAGGTCTTGGACGATTATTTTATGTTCTTTTGGAAAATTCTTTTGAAATAAAGGAAATAAATGGAGAGGAAAGAAACATTTTGCATCTTAATCCAAAGGTTTCCCCGTATTTTGTTGCTATATTACCATTAATGAAAAAAGACGGGCTTTCTGAGAAAGCAACAGAGATATTTAATGCTTTAAAAGAAGAGCAAAAGAGATATGATATATTCTATGATGAAGCAGGTTCTATTGGTAAAAGATATGCGCGCCTTGACGAGATAGGTTGTAATTATTGTTTAACAATTGATCACGAAACTTTAGAAAAGCAAACAGTAACGATAAGAGATAGAGATTCTCAAGAACAAAAAAGAGTTTCAGTAAAGTCTCTAGGAAAATTATTAGAAAAGCTTTACTATGGTAAAACAAAGTTTTTAAAAATAAAATAGATTGCCTTTGCCTCTATAGCTCAGTGGTAGAGTGTTTGCCTCGTAAGCAAAAGGTCGAGGGTTCAAGTCCCTCTAGAGGCTAAAATGGAATAATTATGCCCTTTAAATATCGCGAAAAAATAAGACTAAAAAAGCCAGGCCACTTAAAAAAGATTGAGCCAAAGCTAGATTTAGATATTAAGAATATTCATAAGACTCTAGATATTAAAACAAAGCCAATAAAAAAGCCAGTTGATTTAATGGATACAATTACAGAAATTAAAACTAAATTTATGCATATAATCGATCCATTTGTTTCCGGGGTATACAAGAAAAACAGCCATCCAAGATTTGTATATGATAGTGCTAAAAAAACTATAAAATTAAGATATCAATTAATGTCTTTGAAAGATAATCTTTCGGATTTTGTTTTTCAGTTAAGGCTTTATGTTATTTCACATTCTGATGATAAAGAAAATATAGAGAAAATAGAAAAAGAAATAAAAGAATGGGAGAAAATAATAAATAAAACCTTAAATGAGATTATTGATAATGTAAGTTTTGTTATAGAAAATTATTTTGTTCCAATTGTTAATAAATTAGAAAAGAAAAAGGTGAATGCATGAAAAATAAAAAATTAATTGTAATTTTTGTAATTTTAGCAATCATTTTAATTGTTTTGCTAATCAATATATTTTCAATATTAAAAAAGGATAAAAATATGAATGTGATTCCAATAGTAATTTTAGAAACAACAAAAGGTAATATAGAAATCGAGCTTGATACAAATCATGCACCAATAACTACTGCTAATTTTTTAGCATATGTTAATTCTGGTCATTATGATGGCCTAGTTTTTCATAGAGTAATAAAGGACTTTATGATACAGGGTGGGGGCTTTACAATATCTGGTGTTCAAAAAGACACCAATAGTCCAATAGTCTTAGAATCAAATAACGGTCTATACAACACAGAAGGCACTATAGCTATGGCAAGAACAAATGCTCCAAACTCAGCAACTTCTCAGTTTTTCATAAATACTGTAGATAACGATTTTCTAAATTACACACCAGGTAATCCAGGTTATGCTGTTTTTGGTAAAGTAATTTCTGGTATGGAAGTAGTTAAAGCAATTGAAGGCGTACAGACCGGAACTAAAGGCGGTCACGAAGATTGGCCAATAGAAGACATAATAATAACAAAAGCATATGTGAAGAAATGAGGGGCTTATGTTATTTGCTTTAATTTTTTGGATTTTAGTTTTTCTTACAAGTTTATTTGTATTGATATTCTCTGCAGATATGTTTGTGGATAAATCAAAAGAGCTTGGTAAGAATCTAGGGCTCTCTACATTTTTAATAGGCTTAATAATTGTTAGTGTTGGAACAACGCTACCGGAGCTTGCTTCTTCAATTTATGGAACTTTAAGAGGGGAATCAGAGATTGTTATCCCGACAATTATTGGGTCAGTTACTACAAACATTTTTTTGGTTATAGGTCTTGTGGGTTTTTTGTATGGCACAAAATACATTTACAAAGATACATTAAAAACTGACTTATGGATGCTTGCTATAGTTGTTTGCCTTTTTGTTTTATTTATTATTGATGGTAATTTTACGCTATTAGAGGCATTTTTGTGTGTAATTCTTTATTTAGCATATTCTATTTATCAATATAAATTATCAAAACCAGTAAAGTTAGAAGACCCTACAAAATCTAATTCTTATCTTTGTGTATTTTTTATTTTAATTTATTCGATATTGATATATGTTGGTTCAAAATACGTAGTAGATTCTATGCTTAATGTTTCAAGAATTATTGGGGTGTTCCCAGAAATTATTGCAATAACTGTTATTGCTTTAGGCACAAGTTTAACAGAACTTACTGTTGGTCTAATTTCTGTAAAGAAAGGCCATCTAGACATTGCAGTAGCAAACATTATTGGTGCAAGCATTATTGATATTTTAATTGTTTCAAGCTTTTCTAGATTCTTTGGTTTTGTTATTGTTCCGTCTCATATCTTCAAGATTGCAATACCAATGTTTGGTTTAGCCTTGATTTCGTTTATTTATGTTATAATTGATAAAAAGCTTACAAAAAAAGAAGGTCTTGCTTTGTTATTGCTTTACATTATTTTTAATATTGTTCTTTTTATGATTTGAAGTGATTAATTATGGAATGCAAAAAAGAAATAAACAAGAAGTCTTGCAATTGCACATATGATTGTGAGAAGAAAGGCCTCTGCTGTGAATGTGTTTCTTACCATAGAAAGAGAGGCGAGCTACCTGCTTGTTACTTTGATACAAAGGCAGAAAAGACTTATGATAGGTCAATAGATGCCTTTCTAAAATCCAAGGGAATAAAATAGTTATTTCTTTTTTCCAACTATAATCATGTGCTTCTTTTCAAAAGGGTCTAGTCTTCTTTTGTCAACTATTGTAAACTCTTTTTCAAATTTTCTTATTTCTTCGTCAATGATTACCCCTGTGTTCCTTTGTGAAATGGCAGTTGTCTTAAGACTTAGAATAACATATCCTTCTGGCTTAAGAAATTCTTTTGCATTCTTTGTAAGTATTTCAATCTGGTTCTTCTGTGCAACGTCTTGGATTATTAAATCAACTTTGCAATCTACTAATTGTTTATAATCCTCTGGCTTATTTGCATCTCCAAGTATTGGATAAAGATTTTCTCGTTCTTTACAAAGCAAAACAAACTTTTGCATGCTGTGAGCTGAAAAGTCTACTCCAAAGATAATTCCTTGAAAAGCCAGGTCAGAAATATAAGAACAAGTATAGCCTTCTGCTGCACCAAGGTAAAGAATGGTTGAGTCTGCTTTAAGAGGCAAGAAATTTAATCCTTTTTTTAAAGCCGCACACACCTTAGATCTAGTTGGGTCCCAGTATCTCTTCTCTTTATTGTTCAAGTCTAAGGTAAAGAAATCTCCATTCTCCTTTATTAAATTCTTTATTGCCATAATTTTTCTTTATTTTTTTAATTTACTATTAATTTTGTCAGTTAATTCTTTTCTTAGGTCTTTTCCGCCAAGATCGGCCTTGATTGCAATTGCAATTTTTGCAGAAATAGTTCTTGCAAACTTGCCTTTGTCTTTCTTGTTTAAGTTTATTAACAAAGGATGAGCATAAATAAAACCGTATTTTGGTGTTTTTTTGCTTCGAGTTTTAAGCGCCCTAAAAAAAGAATTTTCTGCACCAAGTAATTGTATGGTTGAAGCTGGAAATCTAGAAAGCCTTTCAAAAGAACCAGCAACTTCAATCATCTTACAAGCAATGGCTGGCGTTGCAATCTCAGAGAAGTTAGGATAATTTGTTTTTACCATTTTTTCTTCTAAGGCTTCAAGGCTTTTCTTGGTATCAAGTAGTGCTTGAAGGTTCTTTGCTAAGTTAATAAATATGATTTTTTCGTCTTTTTCTAATTCTGCAGATAAGCCCATCTCTTGTATTTCTAAAATCTTTCTTATCTTAGTTTTATCCAGAGAAATTTTCTTTAATGTGTTTTCTGAAATTTCTTCAAGAGAACAAAGTCTAACATATTCTTCAAGCGTTAGTTCTTTTTCCATATTAGGATAAAGAATATCTCCAATAATTCTAAGTTCCTCAAATATCTCATTTATATTTTTAGGCAAACTAGAAAGAATTTGAGAAATAGCAATTATTCGTTGATCTGCTCTTTCTAATTCTGTCTTTAGTCTAGAAATTGTGTATTTAAAAAATAAATCTTTATGTTTTGTCATAATTTATTTTATTTCTACTTTTTGACCAACAGCATCTCCTGGAAGTCCTCTTTCAAAGATAACTCTAATAATTCCTTTATTACCATGAGCTGAAGCAACTTTACCAGTTATTACTTTTTTTCCAATAGTAGTAAATACAACTTTATGTCCAAATAATGGAGCAACAGACTCTTTAGTTCTGTATTTTTCATCATCTATTCTTATAAGTAAATGATTATTCTTTTGTGTGTTTACACCCATTCTGTAATTCATTATCGTTCCTTGCATAGTATTTTCACCAATTTAATAAGTCTTTAAAATAAGTACTATATTATATTTAATAAACAAAGTATTTAAAAAGCTTGATTAATGATGACTAAACAACTGATTAGCGGGGTGGATGAAGCAGGAAGGGGCTGCGTCTTAGGGCCTTTACTCTTAGCTGTTTGTGTGATTGATAAAAACAAGGAAAAGATGTTTAAAGATGCAGGAGTAAAAGACTCTAAGCTTCTCTCACCAAAGCAGAGAGAGGAATTATTTGAACTAATAAAAAATGAAGCAGAAGACTATAAGATTGTTGCAATACCTGCTGAAGAACTTAATGTTTTAATGGACAGATTTTCCCTTAACGAAATAGAAGCACAAAAGGCTTGTTTTGCTCTTTCTAAACTAAAAGTAAAACCAGAAATTGTAGTATTTGATTCTCCAGATACTTCTACAGATCATTTTTCCAAGAGAATAAAAGATAATCTAAAAGCAATTTCTTGCGATTATAAATTCAAAGTGATTTCTGAGCACAAAGCAGATTTAAACCACGTTTCTGTTTCGTGTGCTTCAATTCTTGCAAAAGTTACAAGAGATAAAATGTTAAAAGAGTTAGTAGGTTCTGATATTTCAGGATACTCTTCTGACCCAAGAACCATAGATTTTCTAAAAGACTATTTTAAAAAGTACAAAAGCTTTCCAGAATACACACGAATGAAATGGAAGACAATAGATAATATTGTTAAAGATGCTTTTCAAAGAAAACTACTTTAGATTAGATGAAATATAGCTTGCACACCAGTAAGTATATAGTTTACTCCCCAAGCAAGAGTAATAAGTCCAAGCATTGTGCTAATAATTTGTATTGTGGTTTTTGCTTTTTCTGTCAAGTGATGGAAAATAATTGTAAGATATAAAGATATTCCAGTCAACAGTAAGATTATTCCAATTGCAACACCAGTTAGGACTTTCCCATAGTCTGCTGCAGAAATAATTATTGCAGTAATTGTTGCTGGACCAGTAAGAAGTGGCGTAGCAATAACTGAAGCAATTGCATGAACTGAGTCTGCATTACTTTTTTCAACTTCAACAATCGATCTTCCAAGAGACATGTTTATTCCAAGTATTAGTAGGATTATTCCACCAGCAATCTTAAAGCTATTTATGTCTGTGCTAAAAATTGTAAGTAGGTTTTCTCCAAATAACAATACTAAAAAAGAAAGAACCGCAGCAATGGCAACAGCCATTATTGCAATCTTTATTTTTTCTTTTTTCTTATAGTTTTTGGTATTAACAAAAAACACAGCAAAGCTTGCAAGAGGATCAATGATAACAAAAAAAAGAACTAAAAGAGCAATAAGTTTTGATATCATTTTTTTCTCTTCCCCTAAAAAAATTAAATGGTCCCACCCGGGATCGGACCGGGGATCTCTACCATGTCAAGGTAACGTCATAACCACTAGACCATAGGACCTTATTTTTTCTGTAATTTCCCAACATAACCATGAAGGCGTGTTTCAATTTTGTTTTTGTTTTGAAAGATAATAATTGAACCAACAATTATAACTCCTATAAGTAATAAGGACCAAAACAAATTTAATTTGGTAAGTTGATAGCCAATTAAAGTTAAAAATACAATTTGCGGTAATCTTCCAACAGCCACTGCTAAAATATATTTTTTTAATTCGATTTTTGTAATTCCAGCCATATAGCAGAAAGCATCATGTGGTAATGGCGGTATTAAAAATAAAATAAATAATGTCTTTGCGATATTGTCTGATTCATAATCTATTTTATTTATTATTTTTTTATCAAGAACGCTTTCTAAAAAAGGTCTTCCAAACAATCTGCCAATAAAGAATATTATTATTGACCCTAAAATAATACCGATAACAGAATAAAATACGCCCCACGCTCCAAAGATATATCCTCCAACAATAATAATTGGTGAAGCCGGAATAAATAAAAAAACCATTTGTAAAATCTGTAGCCCAATAAAAGCAAGTGGTGCCCAAACTCCAAAACCTAATACCAGTTCTTTAATTACAGAAGGCTTAGTAAGAATAGAAACATATGGCCAAATAAAAACCGCCGCAGCAACCACTAAAAATAGAGATATCACTAAAGCGATAATTACTTTTTTTTTGGCTTCTTTTGAAGAAAATAAATGCATATTTCTCATTTAAATCTGTATTTTTTGAAAATAAGCTTAATCCTTGCTTATTTCAACAACCACTATATAAAGGTTTTGTTTTATAAATTATTTATAAGTGAATTAATAATATATTAATGCATGCAAAAAATTAAAAAATGGAGTAAATATGAGTACAGCATCAAAATACATAAAAGAAACAATACAAAAAGAGTTTAAAAAAGAAAAAGATGATAATTATAATTATAAGAAATTATATACAGACAGATTAATCAAGTATAGACATACAAAAGAAGCAGTGATTAGACTTGATAATCCAACAAACATTCCAAGGGCAAGAGAGCTTGGCTATAAAGCAAAACAAGGCTTTATTGTAGTTCTAGCAAAAGTTAGAAAAGGTTCAGGTTTAATTAGAAGACCAGTAAATGGTAGAAAACCAAAAAGAATGGGTGTTAATAAGATAACAAGAAGAATATCTATTCAAAGGATAGCAGAACTTAGGGCAGCATCAAAATATCCTGGTCTAGAGGTTTTAAATTCCTACTTGATTGGAGAAGATGGTCAACAAAAATATTATGAGATAATTTTAATTGATCCAAACCATCCAAGGATTATGCAAGATAAAGACATAAATTGGATATGCTGGCCACAGAATAGAGGCAGGGCATATAAAGGCATAACAAGTGCAGGAAAGAAGAACAGAGGCCTTGATAGAAAAGGAAAAGGCACAGAAAAAAATAGACCATCAATAAGAGCAAAAGATAGAAAAGCAAAGTAAAAAAGGTAGACATAAATGAATAGTATTATTTTAGTAACCTCTCTAGAAGATTCTATTTGGATAATATTATTCATTGTTTTTTCTATTTCTATTTATGTTTGGGCAAAAAAACAAATAGGTAATGAATTAATTGCAATATTAATTACTGGTTTTTTAGTTTTCCTTTTATTTTACAGATATCCGGATTTAATCTGGTTAGTTGCAATCGGTGTTGGGATATACTGGGTATTTGGAAGCGATTTAAAAAATACAATAAAAGGTTGGGCAGGAGTAAAAAAATAACATGTTTGATTTTTTAAGTTTTTTTGTTATTGGAATACTTATTATTTTTTCTTTTCAATATAATTATTATTTTTTTGCACCAGTTATTGTAATACTTTATTCTATATTTTTTCCAGGGCTAATAAATCTGCTTTTAGTTTTTCTGTTAGCAGTAATGTTATTTATAACTACTGCGGAGATACCGCAATTTTGGTTAATTATTTTTGGAGTTTGTATTTTGATAATTGTTTTTGTAGCCATTTTTAAGAAAGGCGGAGCGCCAAAAGAAGAAGGTGGAGGCTACGAAGATTTATTAAAGATGCTTGGTAACCAATAGTATTATTTTAATTTGTTTAGAATATTCCTATTTTCTTCTAGAATGTCCTTCATAATTTTTGTAAGGCCGTTAATTTGTGCTTTAATATCGCCAAGATTATTTTCTAGTTCAGATATTTGCTTTTTAATTTCTAAATTTGTGTTATTTATTTCTAAAATCTGGGTGTTATCTTCTTTAGTTATTTTTTCATCTATTTCTTGATTTTCCATAATAGAGGAATCAATAACATCTTTTGTGGCCTTTTCTAAGTCTTCAGTTGTTGCTTTTGGTTTTTGATGTATTGCTTCTTCAGTTTTTATATTTTCTAAAATTTTTGGTGATGCGGTTTCGATTTTAGGGTGTGATTCGGGTTTAGATTCAGGATTTTTTGTTTCTGTTTTTTGTTCTTTTTCTTTAGTTGTTGCTTCTTTATAATATTTATCAATCTCAGAATCTTCTACACCAATGTCTTTTAAAGTCTGATAAATTGTTTCTTTATCTACGTTTGCTTCCAACAATTCGGTAATTGTATCTTTAATTAGTGTTGCATCTATCATTATAAAGTCCATTTAAATACTATATCTATTAAAAATATATAACATATTATTTATTTAAATGTTTTGATTTAAAATATGAATGGGTAATAACCACAATTGTAATAACATGATACAAATAACAACCTGGAGTACGCTTTTTGAAGGTGTATATGGTCAAAAGGATTTGGCAATTTTATTTAATGATGACTATTTTGTTTCTTTATTAAGATCAAAAGAACCATCCTCTGTGCTTGTTCAATTATACAAGGTTTTTGCGGTTGATGGAGACATAGAGTTATTCGCAGAAACGCTGCCAAATCAGTGCATTGTTTTTGAAAAGCATTTTGATATTGGAGATAAAAATACACACAAATTTTTTATATTAAATACAGATACCGAAATTATAGATTCTTCTCAAATTAATGAGCACATAGAGAAGAAGATGTTAAAATTAAACAAAATTACAAGTTCCATCATTTCTATAATAAAATCTTACAATATAAAATTATTGTCACTAAAGATGCTGCCGCCAGAAATAAGGAATTATTTTTTTTCTGATCCTTTTATTGTTAAGGCATTAACAAATTCTCCAAATAATATTGAATTTTCAACAGCCATTAGTTCTGTAGATAAGTTATTGGTTGGTAGAAAGAATGGTGTTACAATTAATGCAAGTTTAGAGAACCTAAGATCAATTGTAGTAACCGGTGCAGAAGAAGAAGACAGAGTATTTGCAATGAAAGTTATTGCAGAAAATTATTTATTGTCTTCAAAGAAAGTGGTTGTTTTTGATAGTACGGGCGTATTTAAAACGCTGTCTTATCCTCAGCAAAAAGAAGAACTATTAGGGGCATTTGATATGAAAGTTTCTCCTTTTGGTTTTCCAATAAACACAATTGATTTCTTTAAAATTAAATTGCCTCTACATGTAATACCAAAACAGGCATTCATTAATTTATTTAAATTTACTGGCGTTACTCAAAAAATTATTGATCAAGCCTATACC
This sequence comes from archaeon, assembly GCA_035387745.1. Lineage (GTDB taxonomy): Archaea > Iainarchaeota > Iainarchaeia > Iainarchaeales > CSSED10-239 > JAKQTP01. Next base: position 6,332 of record DAOOON010000002.1, on the reverse strand, counting down.
GATAAAGTAAAAGACATTTCCGAATTAATAGAAAATATTGCAGCAATAGGAATAACTGATGAGATTACTGACTTTGAGAAATGGAGGTTAATCTCTAAATTAAATATTATTGAAGACGTATATTCTGGATATTTTGGAGATACTGATCTTTCTATAATATTTGAAAGCACTTATAAAAATATTGGATCTAGTAAAGTTTTCTTGATAAATAGAAATAATCCGTTATATTTATTTTATATTTATGGTATACTAAAAAGATTATCAGAAGAAGTAAAAGAAGAAATGTTAGTAATTATTCCTCAAGCAAGTGAGGTTTTTAATAATTCGATTATTGGCAATGAGTTATTAACAATACTTAAGGAAAATCCTAAATTAAACTATTGTATTGGTGCAGAATATATTGATGATTTTATAGACAAAGAACCCGCAATTGTGAGAATAGAGGTAGTTTCTAATAATGATGTTGTTATAAGATATCCTGACAAAGACCCACTAAGGCTTCTTTTAAGGCCCACACTAACTAGTAGCAACATTGAGATAAAAAAGGAAGAAGTTATTGTATAGTTTATAAGATTAATATGAAATACGTAGATTCTGTAATTCTGAAAAACAAAAAATTCAAGATATATAGAATAAATCAATTTGAAGTTCCGATTTTTAAAAAACTGCATTTAGAAATTATAAAAGATGTTCCTAGCGAATTTGATTCGCCATATAATTATTCAAGATATAAAGAAGACATAAAATTAGGAAACGATTTGATTTTTGTAATGTATTCTGATAAAAATCCCGTTGCATATGGCAGAATTTCGTTTAGAAAAGCAGATTCTAAAAATATAAACGGATTAGTAAAGCATTATGGCATAAATAAAAAAGAATTAACAAAAGTTTGCGAAATTGATGGTGTAGGTGTTATTTCAAAGTTTAGAGGATATGGTATTCAAGATTATTTTCTTAAATTTAGAGAAAATTATATGAAAGATAAAGGTTATAAATATTTATTTACTGCAACACATCCAAAAAATAAATATTCTTTAAACAATATAATAAAAAACGGCTACCAGAAACAAAAACTCTATAAAAACTACAAAGGTGTAGATAGGTTGTTGTTTAAGAAGACCATCTGATTTTTGTGATTTTTGTTTCAAAACCGTCTAAAACCGAAAGCTATATATACTAGAAAAAAGAATAATATTTATATAGGTTTGCTTTAGTTTGATTTTT
>DAOOON010000002.1:2146-5008 GCA_035387745.1 archaeon | reverse complement strand
ATATATACTAGAAAAAAGAATAATATTTATATAGGTTTGCTTTAGTTTGATTTTTTAAGATTATTTATTCGTGCAAGCTCTATTTTTAAAATTATGCAAAGAAAAAAGTTAAGAATACAAGAGGAGTGATAAAAATGGCAATGAAATGTCCAGAGTGTGGGAAAGATAAGGTCTATAAAGATCCAAGAACAGGAGAACTTGTTTGTAAGAATTGTCACACAATTATAAGTGAAGACATGGTTGATATGGGAAAGGAATGGAGAAACTTTGATCAGTCTCCAGGTTCTGAACAAGCAAGATCTGGTTCACCAATGAAGTATGTTAAGATAAATAAAGGTCTTGAAACAATGATTGAAAGATCTGGTAGAGATCTTAGAGGAAATAAGCTATCCTCAAAATCAAGAGCACAAATGTATAGATTAATTAAATGGCATAAGAGATCCTCAATCTCAAACTCCATGCAAAGAAATCTTTCTATTGCTTTAACAGAGCTACGAAGAATGGGTTCATACCTTAATATCCCAGAATCATTAATTGAAACTGCTGCTTTACTTTACAGAAAGACAGTTGAAAAGGGACTTATAAGAGGAAGACTAATTGAAGCAGTAGTTGCTGCAGTTCTTTATTCTGTATGTAGAACATATAATGTTCCAAGAACATTAAATGAAATGGCAGAAGCTTCAGGTCTAACAAAGAAAGAAATTGGAAGAACCTACAGGTTTATTGTTAAAGAATTAGAAATTGCAGTTCCATTAACTGATCCAACTTATTACATCTCAAGATTTACTTCAGTTTTAGGTCTTTCAGGAGCTGTTGAAGAGAAAGGTAAAGAGATTGTAAAAAAAGCAATCAGTTCTGGCTTAATCTCAGGAAGAGGTCCAACAGGCGTTGCAGCTGCAGCAGTTTACATCGCAGCTCTAATGGTTGGCGAGAGAAGGACACAAAAAGAAGTGGCAAACGTTGCTGGCGTTACAGAAGTAACTATAAGAAACAGATACAGAGAGCTTAAATCTAAGCTAAAGTTAAACATCGATGCTTAAAGTCAATTTAAGCATCTTCTTTTTCTTTTGGGTTTCTATTTTTTTCTTATTCTAAACATTTAAATATATTTCTATTAATCATTTAATTATTTATAATTAATAATTAATGGAGGGAGATTATATGCCAAAAGCACCAGCAAAACCAATTTTAAAATTAAGGAAATCATCAACCGGCACAAAACACACGGTTAATGAAAAACGAACAATTTTTGATAAGAAATGGGAAAGGACAAGATTAAATCCTAAAACCCCGGAAGCAAAAGAATGGAGTAAAGCACAATTAGAAAAATTAAGAAAGATTGGAAAAGAGAACGAAAAAGTAAGAAAGTCACAACAAGGAGTATTAGAGGAATATTATAAAAAATCAAAAAGTCCAGTGTATAATAGAGAACCAGTCTATAAGCCAAGAGGCGTTTTTGTAAATGTTCCAATAGCAGAAATAAGATTAGATCCTAAGACTGGCACTATGGTTTTTACACAAGACTATCAAGGAAGACCAAAGAAATATAGAATAACAAGAGAAGAATTATTAACAAATAATTATTATCAGGAAGTAGGATTATTCAATAGTCTTCTAGAGTCTAGGAAATATTCTTTTGAAGAATCTTCTGCTAGTGTTAAGAAAAGAATAGAAACAAAAAAACAAAAAATAATAGATGTTGCAAGATTCTTAAAAATCGATTATTTAAAGAATGCGGGAGTAACTTTAGACAGTTTAATAACAGCAAAATTTACTTTGCCTGAGATTATAAGATTTGGTGGATATTCTCCAGCAGAGTTGCATTCTTTTGGAATTACAGATGCACAAATTCAAACAGCACGAGAATATAATGTTAAAAATAAAAGTAAATTTGATAAGAATTATGGAGACTTTGTGTGAGTTGAGAAAATATGGCAAAACCAAGAATATTATTAAAAGCACGAAAAGCAATAACTGGTAAAAGAGCAACACCTAAAGAACTAGGATATGAGCGAGATTCAAGAGGGAGGCTAACAAAACCAGGCACACGTGCATTTAATGAGAAAGTACAATTCACTAAACTTGATAGAAAATTGTTCTTATCAGAATATAATAGAAGAATTAAAACTGCAAAAGACAATGCAGATGTAGGAATTTATGAACAAAAGAAAATAGATAGAAAAAAGCAATATGATAGAAAGATATCAGATTTAGAAAGACAAAGAGAACATGATTTAAAAGTTGCAGAAAAAAACAGAAAAAATTCTCTTAAAAAAAGGCAACTAAATGATTGGATAAAAAAAGTAGATGCCGTTTTGATTGCCTCAAGAAAAGGGACTGTTAAAGAAATTATGAATAAAAATTTTAAATTGATATTTTCTCAGGAAATCGACATAATAAATAAAAAAGCAGTTTTTTCAAAAGCTGAAGCTAAAAGGGCTTATGAATATATTTATCAATCGCATGTTTCTGAATTTAATTCGTTATTTCATAAGCGTTTTAATCCAACAGCACTAGAAAGAATGAGTGCAAGTAGTATTATTAATTTTTTATCTGAAATTTCGTCAATGGCAAAATACAACAAAGCAAGCGAATACAATAAATTTCGCAGAAAGTTTCTTAAATAATTTCCTTTTATATTCTTTTTCTTAAACGTATTACAAAGTATTACGTTTAAAAACTGTTTGTTTCAGATCTATTTATGGCAGCTAGAAAAGCTAAACCAAAAGCGGTTGTGGATACTTCTTTTTGGATTCATTTAGTGAAATTAAATTTAGTGGAATCATTTACACAACTATGGAACATTGTTGTTACAAGAAAAGTCGAAGAAGAACTACATGCTTTTGTTAGAATAAAATTATA
>DAOOON010000002.1:0-2046 GCA_035387745.1 archaeon | reverse complement strand
CAATATGAACAAAAAAAATTTACAAAAGAGCAAACTCTTGAAAAATTAATGATTTTAGAAAGTTTAAAATCAATGAAATTAAAATATATAGAAAAAGCAAGAAAAGAATTAATGTGATGTTTATGAAAAAAGTAAAATATGACTGTGATAGAAAGAATGTAAAAACTTTAAGATTAACTGATGCAATGTCTACTATGGCTTACAATATTGCAAAGGAAGAAAATCTTACAGAATCTGAGTTTTTAAGAAAGTTGATAGAGAAAGGGCTTAAGGAATATAAACTAGGAATGGCTCTAAAAGCTTACAAAAACAAAGAAGTAAACATTGCAGGCGGCGCAAATCTTGCAGGTATTACCTATCGAGAATTTCTTGATGCCTTAGAAGAATGCGGCATTCCAACAATTGAAGTTAGTCCCGAAACAATAAAATACGGATTTGAATCAATGGAAAGGTCTCTTGGCCTAAAACCAAAAAAAAGAGATTATAATAAGTTATTTGAAGATACATTTATTAATAAGGAGAAGAAAAAATGAGCGAAACAATTTATGATATTGCAATTATTGGTGGAGGCCCAGCAGGTCTTACTGCCGCAATCTATGGTGCAAGATATGGTCTAAAGATAATGGTGTTTTCTGATTCTTTCGGCGGGACAGTTAGTTATGCTCATAAGGTTTGTAATTATCCAGGTTTTAAAGAAATCTCTGGTATGGATTTTGCAACAAAAACTATTGAGCAAGCCCAAGAGCTTGGAGTAGAGATTAATTTTGAAAAGGTCATGGCTATTGATAAACAAAATAATTCTTTTGTAGTTAATTCTGACCAAAGAACAGTTAAAGCAAAAAAAATAATCTTAGCAATAGGTAGAACTAGAAAACAACTAGGCGTAAAAAGAGAAGAAGAATTGACAGGAAAAGGCATAAGCTATTGTGCAACCTGTGATGGTGGTTTTTACAAAGGAAAGATTGTAGGAGTTGTTGGAGGAAGTGATGCAGCAGTTACTTCTGCTCTACTTTTAGCAGACCTAGCAGACAAAGTTTACTTGATTTACAGAAAAGAAGAACTGCGAGCAGAAAAAGCATGGGCAGACCTTGCTAAAGCAAACGAAAAGATAGAAATTCTATATAAAACAGAGGTGCTTGAGCTTTTAGGGCAAGAAAAGCTAGAAGGCCTAAAGACAAACACAGATAAAACCATTCCCTTAAACGGCCTATTCATAGAGATTGGTTCTGTTCCAAACACTGAGCTTCTGTCTAAACTAAATCTAAATCTTGATTCTCACAACTATATAGTTGTTGACAATAAGCAAAAGACAAATGTATCAGGAATATTTGCTGCAGGAGACGCAACAAACGCAAGCGACCTAAAGCAAGTAATAACTGCAGGAAGCCAAGGCGCAGTTGCTGCATATCATTGTTATTTGGAGATAAAAGAAAAAATATGAGGTCGATTCTAAGGTCAAAAATACATAAAGCAATAGTAACTGATGCAAATTTAGAATATATCGGATCAATAACAATAGACAAAACATTAATGGATTTTGTGGATTTAATTGATGGGGAGAAAGTATTAGTTGTTAGTAATACTACTGGAAATAGATTAGAAACTTATGTTATTACTGGAGAAAAAGATTCTGGTATAATTTGTATGAATGGCGCTTCTGCGCATTTGATAAAAAAAGGAGAAGAAATAATAATTATGGGATTTGAAATAACAGACTCGCTAATTTCTCCAAAAAAAATATTAGTTGATAAAAATAACAAATTTATCAAATATTTTTGAATATTTAAACTTTTCTTTTTTTTCTTAAAAAATACCTTTAAATATAGTTCCTTTTCTAATCTATATATATTTCTAAAAGGAGAGATTGGTTATGCCAGATGATCCAAAATTAACTAAATTATTTGATTCTTTAAATAAAAATTTATATAAAACTAATAAGCTTGTAGAGCTATATAAGCCAATGGAAGAGATTTTATCTTCTTTAGCTCAAGACATTAAAGACTTACAAGATATTAGTGAAAAAGAGCCACTATTAAATTCAACAAT
>DAOOON010000001.1:31951-75621 GCA_035387745.1 archaeon | reverse complement strand
ATTTGGCTAACTCTTTCTCTTGTGTCACATACAATCTTTAGTTTTTGAGGCATATCTAATAATCACTTATCTTTTTTTGTTCTTTTTTCTTTCTTTCTGGTTTATGAAAATTTTTTAGAATACTTTTCATTTTCTTTTCCTTATTTTGGGAGACAAAGTAGTATTTCTCATCGATAGTGTCCTTATTAATAAGCAAAATAACTTTACCAACATTAAACCTTCCTGTTCTTCCACGCCTCTGAATGTTACGGATTTCTGAAGCTACGGCATCATAGAAGACAACAAGGTCAACTGAAGGAATATCAAGGCCCTCTTCCCCAACAGATGTGCAAACTAGAACATTATAGAGCCCTTCACGAAATTCAGAAATTATTTTTGTTTGATTCTTTTGTGATAATCCTTTATCAGATAGACTTTTGCTAGCCTGTCCAACAAATCTTGCGCTTTTTATTTCTGCCGTTTGATTAAGCACTTCTACAAGATGATTGGCATTATCCCTGTAGTTGTTAAAAACAAGAATTCGCGACTTTGGGTTTTCCTTTAAGAAAGAAGAGACAATTTCAAGAAGAGCGATTTCCTTTGCACACCTCTTGGTTATCGCTTTTTCAAGAAGCTTAAGAACCTCTACAAACTCTGAAGAATTGACAATCGCAGACAAGGCTTTTGACTTCTTCTCTTGACTTTCTTTCTTTAATTTTAAAAGATAAGTTTCTGTTGCAAAAAAGCCTTGAGTCTCGATTAGTTCTTTAGCATGAAGAAATTTAAGAACTGAAGCGATTGCAGAGATTGCAATAAAACCGATATTGTTCTTTGCTCTCTTTACTCTTTCAAAGAGACCAGCTTGAATTGCGATGATTTGCTTTTTTGAGTAATTGTTTGGAATTGGACAGCCAAGCTTTCGTAAAATCTCAATCTTATGTTGAATATAATTGTCAATGGTTTTTGAAATTTCTTTTGAAAGAGAATCAAGCTCTAAAAAATTTATGTCTACTTCAATATCATTAACATAATCTGCAACATCAAGATCTTGCTCTGTTCTTATCTCTATGTGCTTTATTCCTAGATTTTCTGCAACTTCTTGAATCTTTGCTTTACTCGAGCCAGGAGAAGCTGTTAGCCCAAGCCTTTTAACATCTTCAGAAAAATATTGAGAAATAAAAGTATAGGAATAACTGCCAACGGCTCTATGCGCCTCATCAAAGATAACCAAATTGAAGTTGTCAGGATTAATTAATTTCTTTTCTAGGTCATATTGAATAGTCTGCGGTGTTGCACAGATTACAAGACCTTGCCCATCATACATTGCTTTTCTTTTCTCTTGGGTTGTTTCTCCTGTTAAAAGAATAATTTTCTCTTCTGGAATCTCTAAGAATTTTAGAATGCTTTTCTTGTGCTGAGCGATCAACGGTTTTGTTGGAGACAAAAGGATAATTGATTTCTTTGGATTATAAGTATAAGCGATTAATAGAACTGCAACAATGGTTTTGCCAAGACCTGTTGGAGCAACCACAAGTGTGCTTTCTTTTATTGCTTGCGCTGTAAGAAGCTCTTGATAAAGCCTTTTCTCTATTGTTTCTTTCTTAACAATTGGGTGAACTACAAACTCTGACATAATTTATAATATATTGTGTTTCTTATATTTAAAAAACTATCTTGATTTTGATTTTGTATTGTAACTTGGCTTTTTGCATTTTGGGTTCTTAAATCTTAATCTTTTTCGTTTTTCAGGAATTGCAAGATAATTGCTCTCTGAAATAATTTTTCTTTCTAATTCTTTTTCTGCAGCAACTCTTGCAATTCCTGCAACTTTGCCTCCACGATTTGCAATTGTTTTTGCTTTTTCCAGTTCTTTTGGATCTTCCTTAATTATAATCTCTTTAGTAAGAGTTTCTCCAAGAACTATAAACAACAACTCTAAATCGTCCATGTGATCTCTTAGATTTTCATTTTTTAAATTTTTTATTTTTTTATACTCGCTTGGAATTATATCAAAAGTTGCTTTAGAAATCTCTGCTGTGAGAATGGAAAAATCTTTTTCTTCTTTTATCCCTCTTTTTTTCCATTCGTCTGTTAATTCATCTCTAACTATTATCCCCCTTAATCTTTTTTCAATCCAAGAATCAGAATATCCTTTTTGTCTATATAGTTCTTTTAATCTTTTTTGAATAAGTTCTGGATCTTGAATCTCTTGTATTCTTTCATAACCGACTTTGGCTAGCCACCTCTTGAAAGGTTCAGCTTTTGGAGAGGGGATTGATTGAATTAAACGAAAAGCGCCTTTAAGTGAAATACAATTTAATTGTTGTTTACCACCGGCCGTTTGTATTGAGAGGGGGGTGGCTATTTGCCCCCACCCTTTGTTAAAAGATTCATCTCTTCTTCTTATATCTTTTAAATATCCTGAAGGATCTATAGAATCAGTTAATACTTCTACTATGTCTATTGCTACAAACCACCATTCTTCATTAAACCAGGTTCTTCTAATTTTTTTATTCTGAAAAACAATTAATGCATTTTCTTTTTCCATAACTATACACCAATATATTTCTTGAAATTGATGTATATATATTTAACTAGGGTGGCTGTCCAGTGCAAGACTAAAAAAATAGTTTATAAATAGAATCGCTTATAAAATTTTAATTAAAAATAATAGAAAACCTCCTAATATAAAACTAGCTAAATTTGCAATAAAAATCATTAGCATGACCTTCCAAAAAGTTATATATTTCTTATTTAAAATATAAATAAAGATTAATTCAAATAAGAATACAAATATCTCCCCAACAATTAACCAATTCAAAAAACCATTATTTAAATCTTGCCATCTAATAAAGCACACAGCCCATAATGTTGTTATAGATATAAGATTGGCTAAAATGGCAATCTTTATTATCCTATTTTTATTTAAATTCTTTGAAAGAAATAATTTAATTATTATAATTTCTATAATTATAGTAAAAATTAATGCTATTAAAAATTCAAAAATATATTTTGCTAAATTTGTTTTATAAAATGCGGTTGTGTCTTTTACAATGATGTCTCCATTATCTAAAAGGTTTACTTTATAGGTACTATGAAATGCAGTCATATAAATAATGTCTTGCGATACAAAGGTTTTATTTTCATCAGGAAGATATACTCCAAATTTGAACTCTGAAGACCCATAATATCCAAAATTACATTTTGAATCTTTACAAGTCCCTTGATCGCCCACCACACCGCTTACTGTCCAATAACAATTTTTATCAACATCATAACCCCCATCTATAAATAACAATGGACCAAGCTTAGCAAATGGTTTTGCATCAATATATGAATTTAAATCTTCATTTGTTGGCATATCTTTAGTACACCTAAAATATGCTGCATAAAATTCGTTATCTTTAATTATTTGGCCTTCATAAGTAACAGATATTTCTCTAGTTGGCCTAGGGCCGCCATCTGCAAAAACAAAACTTGGCACAAAAATAAATATAACCAAAACCAATGCTATAATTGAAAATCTAATGCTTTTATCCATAAGGAAATAGATAGAAACAAAGTTTTATAAATAGATTTTTATTCTAAGGTTTTAAATAAAATAAAAAAAAGAAAAAGATTATTTGGTTATTAAAATTAACCAAATAATGCGCTTAGGCCTTCTGCTGCTGATTCTTCAGTAACAACGTGCTCTTCTTTAACTTCTTTCTTTGTCTCATGAGCTGGTGCTGCTGCTGGAGCTGCTGCAACTACTGAAGCCTTTGCTATTGCGTCTTCAATATTTATGTCCTTTAAGGTTGCTACAAGCCCTTTTAACTTAGCATCGTCTGCATGAACTCCTGCTGAAGTTAATATTGACTTTAAGTTTGCCTCGTTTATTTCTTTATTTGCTTTGTGTAATAACAAAACTGCGTATATATAATCCATATTTTCTACACCTCATTTAATTATTCCTTATTGACTAAAGCATCAAGTGCTTTAGCCTCTCTTTCTGCTTTAGCTATCATTGGCTCAACCGTATCTTTACAGATATAACCGATTTCAACACCAAGACCAACTGCTTGACGCGCTGCTGTTGCTATCTGCAGGATTATGGTTTCTGCATCGATGTTTAATACATCTTTATTATATATCATTCCGTCTTCCTTTACTAAAACAACGTCTAGCATTAGTTCGACAGGTTTAATATCAAGCTTAGACAAAGTACTAACAATATCGCTGTTAATGACACTACCAGCTTTAGCTATGACTGTGTCATCAGGAACAAAAATTGTTGCACCTCTTACTTGAGCCTTGATACCAACCTTTTTCAAATCAGATAATGCTGGGCCTGGTGGAAGACCTGTGTCTCCTGCTGGAACAACAATATCTATTGGAGATAACATTCCTATCTTTGCTTTTGAACGAGCCTTACTTTTCTTTATTGCACCGTATAACTCAAAAGCATTTTTATTTGTTAACATCAATATTGGTTGAGCTGGTAGTTTTTCAACAATATCTTTGTGCCCCTTATCTTCAAGTACTCTCTTTAAAACATTCTTTGAGGTTACTTTAAAAGTTGCATCAACAATGTTTTTCTTAACCTTTTGTAAAAGATTAGATGGAAAGTCTTTAAGATCAGCAATACCAATTATTTTATATTGTGAAACTAACTTACTAATTTCGTCATATTGTTCCAGTCTCCAAGTTTTTGTGTGATTCATTTGTCATCACCCATTTTTATGCTTTTACTCATTGTTGACTTGATATAGATGTGATTTAAGTTTTGTATACCTATTGGCAATCTATCAACTAATGATTTTATTACAACTAAAGCATTATCAGATAAATTAGAAACCCCTTGACTCTTTTTCCCGATTTTTATTTGTAGAGCAATGGAACTCTTATTTTTCTTATTTGATATCTTCTGTTGTGAAACTGTTGCTGTGATTAGTGTTTTTATTGCATTCACGTTTGGTGGAGCGACAATAGGCATCTTTCCTCTAGGACTAAGAACCTGTCCTAAGTGCTTACCGACGGTTAGCATAACTGGTCCTTCAGCCAAGAAAACCTTATATTCCTCTGCCATTTTTTTTGCATCTTTCTTAGAAATCTTAGAAATATCTTCATCTAAAACAACCTTATCAACAACGCCTTTTAATTCTTGTACAAGATTTTTATCCTTTACAAAAACTAAAGACTTTACTTTGTCTAAATAAGGGTGCGGTAGATTTACTGCATACTCTAATCTTTGGTCTTTATTTTTAAGACTCATATTCTTTAATGTTACAACCATTTCGATTGCTTCATCAAAGTTCCTTTTCTTTGAAATAGACATTAATTCAGATAACGCCTTTTCAACTACATGTTTTTCTGTTATATTCTTATCCAAAATCTTAGCACCTCCTGCCTTAAAGCAGTATTAACGGGAAAATATTATATATATAATTTATGAATAATACAATTTATAAATGTATTTTAAAAAATAAAAAGAAAAGTTAAGTTACTATACTTAACTTAGATATTGTATTGTTTTAATTACAATTGCTTTACTTATTGCAGGATTGAAATTGAAATAAATAACTTTACCCATTAATAATGGTTCTTCAACAATTCCTGTATATGTTTTATTTGTTCTTGAATCCTCTAAATAAGCAATCTCGGTACCATCTATTGAAACATCAAAGGTTTGAGTTCTTATTGTTCCAGAGGTCTCAACTGCTGGAACTTGTGTTATGCCTTTTACAATTGGATGATCTTCTTTGACAACATATAAAGTCCCTTGAAGATCTCTTTGACTTAAGCAGGATGGTGTTCCCCCTGAATTATAACAATTTACTGGAACGATTCCCCCAAAATTTGCTTGCCAACCAAGAACAGAAGTATCACCTGGTCTTTTAATTCCGGAATTTAAAACAACAATTAGTTTCCCGCCTTTTTTAACATAATTTGTAATTGCTTCGCCAGTTCTTCTAGTTATGGTCTTATCTGCTTGCATTGATTGATCTAAAATAATTATATCATAATCCTTTATTCTTTCTTCAGGATTGTGATCGATACTATCTAAAGTCATAAATCTTGATTCTTTGATAATGTCTTTGTTTTCTTGATCTGTTAATATGTTTCTAAATTCAGGAGATGGGGCCCCTAGAATTAAAATCTTTGCACCTTGCGTGGTTCCAAAAATGTCTAAACCACTCGCTAAAATATTTGTTTTAAAAATAATTAGTAAAACAACAATTATTATTATTATTACTGGTAACAAGGTTTCCCATTTAATCTTTGCTCCACCAAATGCTTTTTTATCAGAACCTCCAACATCAAAGTCAGAACCGAAATCGTCTCCCATATCTTTTGGCATAAATTTATCACTTTTTTATTTTAATATATATATTATAAATAAGTTTATATAATATTTGTTTTTAAAGGTTTCGTAAATTCTTAACTTTAACAAATTATATAACCCCTTCTTCAATTTCTAATAATCTGTTATATTTTGCAGTTCTTTCTCCCCTTACTGGGGCCCCAAACTTAATAAAGTCTGAACCTAAACCATATGACAGGTCAGAAATAAAAGAATCTTCTGTTTCTCCAGACCGGTGTGAAACAACAACTTTCCAGTTTGCTTTTTTTGCTAAATTAAAGGCCTCAATGCTTTCTGTTAATGTTCCAATTTGATTTACCTTTAAAAGAAGAGAATTACATTGCTTCTTTTTTATTGCTTCTTTTATCAATTTTGGATTTGTAACTAAAAGATCGTCGCCAATTACGGAGATCTTATTCCCAAACTTTTTTGTAAAGGCTGGCCAGGAATCTTTATCGTCTTCAGAAAATGGATCTTCTATCGAAGTTATATTATAAGATTTTAAAAGAGAAGAATAATAATCACTCATCTCTTCTGAAGAATATTTTTTGTCATTTACCAGATATTTTTTATTATTATAAATTTCACTAGCAGCAACATCAAGACCAATTGTTATTTCTTTTTTATATCCTGATTTTGTAATAGTATCTTCTAAAAGGTTTAAGGCGTCTTTTGTGTCTTTTATGTTTGGTGCAAACCCACCTTCAAGGCCAACATTTGTAGAACTTCTCCCATATTTTTTCTTAATTATTTCTTTTAGCGTTTGATAGGTTTCGCAAGATGCCCTCATATTCTCTGAGAAACTTTTGTTATGAGGAACTATCTGAAACTCTTGAAATGCCAAATCCGTTCCTGCGTGTCTTCCCCCATTTATTATGTTTAAAAACGGAATTGGTGTTTTGTTTTTTTCTTTTTTATTATTTAATTTTGAAATATATTTATATAAAGGAATATTAAGCTCTTGAGAAGCTGCTCTTGCACAAGCAAGACTTACTGACAAAACGGCATTGGCCCCCAAACTTGATTTGCTTTCTGTGTTGTCTAATTCTAACATTATTTTATCTATTCTTTTTTGGTCAAGAATAAATTCTCCAATAAGTTTCTTTGAAATTTTTGTATTGACATTATTGATCGCCTTAGTTACATCTTTTCCACCAAAAGCCTTCCCGCCATCTCTTAACTCTAAGGCTTCTCTTTTACCACTACTGGTTCCAGACGGAACACTTGCCGCCCCTATTGCGTTATCCGTAAACACAAAAGATCTAATTGTTGGCACACCTCTGGAATCGATTATTCTTATTGCCTTTATTTTTTTAATATTCATTAATTTTCCCCTCTATCAAATAATTTCTTATCTTTTTTTCTATTCCAAAAACTACCTACTTTTTGTTTAGTATTAAATAAACTGCCCCCAACCATTTCTTTATACAGTAATTTGTTTGCATATTTATGAAGCGGTTCATAATTAAATTGCTTTTCTTCTTCTAGATAACTTTTTATTATTGGAAAACAAGAATCAACAACCTGTACTTCTTTAATTTCCATTATATTGGGTGCAGAATTATTAGTCAAAGTGTCTTTTAACAAGATTGTATCTATTGCTGCATATTTTGATAAATAATAGGCGTCTGTCCAAATATCGTGCCCGATATATAAAGTCTCTTCTTTTTTGTGTTTGTAAACATTATTAAAAAAATATACTTTATAATATTCATCACAATAACTCGAATCGTTTTGCTTTGCTTGTTCTTTTAATTCCTTATCTATTTCTGACAAAGCATCATAATATTTTTCAGAAACATGAAAAATATTTTCTTTTGAGAAATATGAGTCTATGCCGTTTTGTATAATTATACTTTCGCCTTTATCTGCATCAAGACCAGTAATTAAAAAAAGTTCTTTTTTGTTTTCTTTTGAATAATCTACTAGCTCACTCATAAACGAAGTATCTGGTTTTTTATCTAATTTTCCTTTTACTAACACATCTAAAAGCCCAAAGCACATTTTTGTTTTCATAATTTATCACATTATAGTATATATATTTAAAAACAAACTAATATATATTTATTGTATTTATAATAATTAGTTGGTGATAATATGAGTCAAAGTCTTGTAGGCGGAATATTAATAGGAATTGGAATCGGGTTATATATCCCGTCACTTCCTGGATTTCTTTCAAGTTTTAATTTGTATCTTGGATTAATATTAATAATAATAGGTTTGATACTATTACTAAAATCAAAATAATTAATTATTTTAGTTTTTTATCTATATTTTTAAAAATATCATTAATTTCGGAAACAGAATGAGAATTATTTTTTGATTTTAATATTTTATTTATAGATAGAGGTGTGTCTTTTTCATCTTTTGGGTCCTTGCCTAGCGCTTGATCGCGCAAAAAGTTAGGCAATTTTAATTTATCTGATTTTTCTTTAATTAAATCACTTAAATTTATAGTTGTGTCTGTATTTAAAGAGCCTTTACTATCCACGTTACTTGAAAAAATATTACTCTGGGAAACCTCAGACACTTCTTTTACATTGTCTGTCGACTCTATTTTTTTACTGTCTGAAGAATAATATTTATCTGGTGTTGTGATTTTTTCCTTAACCCCTGTTTTTTCAGAACGCCATTTTTTATCAAGTAAACTATCGACCAGATCCACGGCTTTGCGATTTTCTGACATTTCTTTACTATTAAAATTAATGCCGTGTTTCTCTAATCCCTTTACGACACCATCGGAAATTTCTTTAGAATAGCCCTCGTCTAATATTGCTTGATATATTTCGTCTTTCCTATAATATTCTGCAACAGGTAATAAAAAGGTTATAAAATAGTTCGTAGTGTCTAAATTTCGTCTCTCCTTCTCTGATAAAATGCTTAAATCTATAGATTCTTTTGTTTTTGTGATATTTAATTTATATGTCTTTAATTTAACTCTATATTCTGGATATTGAGAAAGATATACTATCAAGTGTTCATATTCTTTAGCATAATGGAATTGAGTATATACGTAGTTTTCAAAAGAAAGTCTTCGCTTTGCATATAGTTCATCTATTTTTTCTAACTCTTTCCTCACTAATAAATATCTTTGATAATATTTTTTTGGAGTTTTATTTATTCTGGGAATAATTAAAAAAACAAAAATCGATATAATTAATACGACAAAAACAACCACTAACAAAATAATAAGAGTATTATAATTAAAAATATTAGAAATAGCAGAATCAGACGCAATATTTTCGGCCAACTTGCTGCCAAAATATAATGCTAAAATTATATTGCTCATAGTTTTTACATTTAATGATTAAAAAGAAAAAAGGAATTTAGAAGAGAATTATACTGTTACTAATATAACATTATCTCCTCTTAAGAAAACTTCAATGTATTTTGCTTTTGGTTTTCCATTCTCTATTTCTTCTGCATCTTCTAACACAACGTTTAGATGCACATCAAATGCTTTTAATTTCCCTCTGATCGTTACGTTTCCTTTTAAGGTTATTAAAACCTGTTTATTTAAGGAATTGTTTAGCATGTCAAATGGGCGCGATATCTTTATTTCATTCATTTTTTTTCTCCTTTATATATTAAAACAATCTTCTTTTTTCCTTTTTTCTTTTTTATTTTTTCTTTTTAAACATTTTTCCTAAAGCTTCGAAAAATCCAGAAAATAAACCTTTTTTTTTTTCGGTGTTTATAACTTCTGTTTCTTTTCCTGTTATTTTTCTTGCGATCGCTCTAAATGAATTTGCGGCTGAACAATTTGGATTGTGTATGAGAAGTGGCTTTATCTTTTTTAACAAGAAAGACTCTCTTATATCATCTGAATATGGAATTTTACCATATGATGGTAATTCCAACATTTTCATGATTTCATTTTCGGAAATTTCGCCTTTAGTATTACTGTGCTTATTAATTATTACTCCAAAAACTCTTTGATTAAGTCTTTGAGCAACAATCTTTGCTTTGAATGCATCTGCAACAGATGGAGCCGTTGGCTCGGTGATTAAAAGTATTTGCGAAGATGCAGACATTGCGGCAATTACATTTTTTTCAATTCCTGCTGGAGAATCAATTAATATAAAATCAAACTTTGATTTTAAATCGTTTGTTACTGCAACTAATCTTTCAATATCTACTCTTGTATAAAAAGAAAGGGATAGACCTGCCGGCAATATTTTTGTGCCTTTCGGGCCATCATAAATTGCATCGGTGGCAGGCGCAGAACCTAATAATACATCATGTATTGTTATTGGTGGAGTTTTAAGCCCCATTAATAAACTTAAATTGGCCATTGCCAGATCTGCATCAATTAACAATACAGAATAGCCTAGCTCTGATAATGCAATACCTAAATTTCCAGTTAAGGTGGTTTTACCAACGCCACCTTTGCCAGAAACAATTGCAAAAATTTCTCCCATTTTTTTCACTCTCTTAATATATTAAAAAATACAATATAATTTTATACAATACATTTTATAAAATTCTCTATTTCTTTAACTATTGTTAAAACTTCAATTCTGGATAATCCATCATTTGCTTTTATAAAATAAACCTTTTCATTATTTTTAAAAATTATCTGCCAACCATTTGCCTCTATTAAAATAATTGAGAGGTCTTTTATTTCTGAATTAATATAATTATATAGCGCTGCACTTTTAAACCCCTCTTTAATATCTTTGTTGGTACTGCCTATGACTATACCATCCAAATCTGTAATTATTATGTCATTAATCAGGTGCTTTAATCTTAATTTCTGTAAAAAATCAGTCAAATCTGAAGAATGGATAAATATTGGTTTGTATACTAATAGTGTTGCTATGGGATTTTCGCCTTGCTTATCTTCTAAATTTAATATTTTTGTAGAAAACTTGGCAAATAGTTTAGTTATTGAACTCATAATTTTCACTTTTATTCTTTTAATAGATCCTCTAAATTAAAATCATTTAATATGTCTTTTGATGTTTTGTTCCTTACAATTTTCTCTTTTAATAGACCATACATTAGTGCATCATTATATTTTACATTTCTCAAACTAGGAATATCTTTATTTTTTGTGATAGGCAAAGTATATTTTATTTTATCATTAAATAACAAAATTAATTTTATTTGATCGGTAGTTAATGCAAAAATATTTAATCTCCCGTTTGTTGCACCATAACAATTTAAACAGTAGTTAATTGCATCTTTGCCAAGCAATTCTATATCAAATCCTTCGATTATATATATGGCCCCTTCTATTTTGCCAGCATTTAAAATTAATATCGCCTCTTCAAAACAATATTTACCTTCAATTATTAAATAAACATAACCAGTAAATTTTTTATCCAATAAATCTAAGAATAATTTTTCAGAAATAATCTTATCTAGTGGAACATTCTTTACAATTGGGTTTGTTACTGGCAAATTCATTTTTTAACCTACTTTATGAAAACAACCCGATCAACGGTATTTTTTAATGCAACTGCAGAGCCTTCTTCGACAAGATAGACTATTGTTTTCTTGCCTTGTCTTTTTGCTTTTAAAATTGCAGGCAGATAGTCAGAGTCTCTTGTAATAAAAACAATTGAATCAATCTCTTGACTAAATGCGGCCTCTGTAGCATCCACAGACATTGCAACATCTACATCTCCAACAGTTATTACACTTTCAAAACCCAGATTAACTACAGCCTCAATTAATTTATCTGTAGCGTACTGATCAAGATAAACTCTTGCAATCTTTAAAGACCCGTCTTTTTGTAATTGAGATTTAATTTTTGACAAATCTATATTAAACTCTTTTCTTAACATATTTGGGCCGTCAACAAAAACAGCAATATTATTTCTTGTATTTTCTTTTGGTACTTTTTTAAATATTTTTTTGAATATCTTTAACATTATGATCATCTTCTTGTAAATTATATAGATATAATATAGTATTTGTTAAACAAAACATATTTAAAATATATTTATACCTAATTATATAGTTTTTAATACAAAAACGCTTTTTTTAAAATAGAAAAATGGTGAAATCAATGGCAAGAGATTATGAAATTAAATTTATGGAACTTGGACAAGTTAAAGAAAAACAGTTCATCTTAATTGATGACGTAATTTGTAAAGTAGACACAATTACTAAATCAAAGCCAGGAAAACACGGGGCTGCAAAGATAAGAATGACAGCAACTGCGGTTTTTACTGGACAGAAGATGAATCTATTAAAGCCAAGTTCAGAAGATGTTCAAATTCCTATACTTGACAAAGGAAACGCACAAGTAATTGCAGACCTAGGAAACAAATATCAAGTAATGGATATGGCAAGCTATCAAACTTATGAAGTTGATAAAGACGAGTTTACTGATCTTGTTGCAGGTAATGAAATCGAATACCTAAAAGCCGGATCAATGATTAAAATATCAAGAAAGAAATAATTCATTTCTTTCTAAATGGTTTTAATTAATGCCAACGGTTCTTACACATCTTGGGTTTGTTGAAATACTAGAAAAAAAAAGACCTGCTTTTTTTAAAAAACTAGATTTGAGATATCTTGTCTCTGGTTCTTTGTTTCCGGATTATTACGGTTTTTATAAAATACAAACAAAACTTAATCCTGAATTCTTTTATGAAATTAGAAATAAGAAAGGCACAACCTTTGGAAAAAGAATGTATGCTATAGCAAGAACTAAAGCCGAAAAATCATTTGCTATTGGTTTTATTAGCCACAATGTCTTAGACAAACACTTTCATAATTATTTTAATAAAAACGGAATTACTGCAGATAACCCAGAAGACCACTTAATGCTTGAGTTTTACTATGATTGTAAATTTAAAAATATAAGAGTTTCTCCTGTGCTTTATCCTGACGGAATTATAGAAGAAACGCTTAATAGATATTACAAGAATATAAAATCCAAAAAAGCCTATGTTACAAAAATCAAACTAATGGGATATTACCTGTTTTTAAAAGAAATACAAAAAAGAATAATTCATAAAAAATATATGAAAAAAGAAAAATCCTATTTAGATCTTTTGGCAGTCTTGTTTTATAAGAAACCAATTAATCTAAAAAAACTACTTAATCCGAATAAAGACTTAAAAAATAAACATATTAAAAATTTAGAAAAAGTATTTGCGGCTGCAGAAAAGGAAATGTTAAAGATTATCTCTTCTATAAATCATTAACATCTATTTCAAATGCCACAACAGGAATATTATAATCAAAGCGCTTTAATACTTCTGGATTAATTTCACCAATGTGCCCTACTTCTTTATTGTTTATTATTATTGTTGCTGATCTCCCAGAAATATAGAAAGGATAGTCTTTTTTTTGTAATTCTAAACTATAACCAAGAGTATTACATAAAGTTACAAGAATGCTTGCGCTTTCTGTAAAACTAACCTTGGAATTTGCTATGGCAATCGCAGAATGAAGAATGGTTTTTGATTTAACGTCTTTTTGTTTATCAGGAATAACAACTTTTTCACAGCTAAAAATCTTTTGAGGATAGCTCATGTGCTGGTTGTTTGTTAAAAGTTTTAATAGCTTTGGTAAAAGCCAAGGGCTAACTATATCTAAAGACTTATCTTTTGAATAACCAAGTTCAATTGCCTTGTCTTTTGTAAAAGAAATATTAAAGTTTTCAAAAGACTCTTTTTTGCTTGAAAGAGACAATGGGCTTACTTCTATTAAACCACATTGCACTAGTATCTGTATTATGTTGTCTTGTTTTATTGAATCCTTTAATCTTTCGCCAACGGTAAATACTTTTGGCATCTTTAATGGAATATTATTAAAGCCGTATGCTCTTGCAATGTCATCGATAATATCAACTTCGTGTAAGATGTCTGTTCTGTATGGTGGAATTGAGACTTCTATTTTGTCTTTACCATACTTCTTTGTCTTGTAACACATCTTTTCTAGAAGAACACTAGCCTTATCAATATCTAGATTTAGACCTATTAAAGAATTAACATTTGCTAATGTCACTAATCTTTTTTCTTCATTTAGATTTGGAGTAATAATCTGCTTTTCGGCATAGGAATTTCCTAAATTAATCTCCATTGCGTGAAGCTCTCCACCAAAGTCGCTAAACATGCAACACATTATATTTAAAACTTGATTTAATCTTACTAAATCAAAACCAGAACACTCTATAAAAATTTCTTTTGTATTCTCTGTGACTTTCCCGGTGACATCTGAATTGATTATCGGCGGCATTGATAGAATCTGGCCAGAATTATCTATAAAAATAGGATATTTATCCTTCTCTAATAACAGGTGAGCATATTCTTTACCAGTTTCTGTATCTTTTAAAATTTCTTCTCCAGACATTTCCTTATTTTCACCAAGAGGCGTAAATCTAATATCTTTTGGAGTTTTTGCACAGAAAGTTATTGGAAATTTTATTTTATCTAATGGATAGACTCCGATAGCCCCAAGAGTCCTTTTTCTAAAAACCGTAAAGTGAAGCTTTTCTTGAACTGCAATAATTTGTTTTAATCTATCATCTGTTAACTTGAGATTTTTAATAATTGCACAAACGCTATATGGCCTGACTAATTTGACAGAATTATCAATATTTAAAATGTGTGTTGGCTTTTTTGCAGAATAGTTTAAAGGTTTGCCATGGCCGCCAAAGACTTTTAAAACTCTTAATAATCCTTCTTTAGAAAGAACGTCTGCTCTTTCTGCAGTTACTTCTATTCTTAATTCATCTGTGACTTTATTATAACTGTCAATTTCAAAACCATAATTGAATAATACTTCTTCAAACTCATCAATAGAAATGTCTTTATTAAATTCGTTTTTTACATCAGAAAAATTTAATTCTATTGTTGCCATATTTATAGTTCTCTTTTTGGTATTATATATTCCTTTAACCAATCAATGTTTTCTTCATCGCCATGAATCTCTTTTATTGGCTTTTGATATAGTAACATTGCTAGTCTTTCAACGCCAAGGCCCCAGGCAATAACTGTTTTTTCTATGCCATATGGTGCTAAAGACTCTGGTCTGAATACTCCTGCATTAATTAATTCTATCCATTTACCTGTGCTTTCTTGATAACCACTTGCTTCAACACTCGGTTCCGTATATGGATTATAGGTTGGCTTGAATTTTACTTTTTCTATTCCAAGTTTTGAAAAAAACTCTTTAATAAATGCTAAAAGATCAGCTAGAGACAAGTTGTCTCCAATAATAAAGCCTTCCGCTTGATGAAATTCAGGAAGATGTGTAAAATCTATTGTTTCGTTTCTAAAGACTTTATCAATGCAAAAATATTTAGAATTGTCTTTTTCTTCAGAAGACAAATTAAAAAAAGTTCTGTAGGTTGTTGCGGTGGTGTGTGTTCTTAATATTAATTTTTTAGATTCTTCGCAATTCCATTCATACTGATAGCCTTTTGAACCGGTTTTCCAGCCATTATTATGAATCTCTGCAATCTGTGCAGTTAAATTTCTTTCGGCAGGTAATTCTCCGAAAAGATCTAAATAGAAAGTGTCTTGAATGTCTCTTGCTGGATGATTTTGAGAAATAAACATAGAATCCATATTCCAAAAACAGCTTTCAATGTATGGGCCTTGCATTTCTTTAAAACCCATTTGTAAAAATAATTCTCTTATTTGATAGATTACTTGTCTTAAAGGATTTATTCTGCCTTGCTCTTTTGGCAAAGGCAAAGCAGTAACCTCAAACTCTTTGAAATTAATATTACGGTATTCTCCTGATTTTAAAATATCGGGCGTCAAATAAAGTTGTTGATCTGAAATAATGTTGTAGCTTATAATCTGTAATAGCTTATACTCTTTGTTTTGCTTTTCTTTTTTTAAAATAAAATTTTTTCTTTTTAGAAGTTCTTGAAAATCTAAATTTTCTATAATTGGTTTTTTTAAGGAAATATCTGAAAGCATTTCTTTTTGTTTAGAAATTTGTGTTTTACTTTCTTTTTTAGTTTTTAGAGTGCCGTCAATTATTTCTATGAGTTCTTTCCTTTTAGCAATACCAAAGGCCAAAATTATGTCTTCTTTATTTAAATTTGGTATTTCTAGATTATTTATTTCAGTAACTTTTATTTTCTTATCTTTTATATAATTGCAGAATAACTCTTCTATAAAGCCGTTCTCTAAAGCCAATTTGCCATTTGTGTCTAATTCGTAAATATAAGAAATTGTTGTGTTTTCTTCAATTACGCCATTTAATTTAAGAGTTTCGATAGAGCGCCTTATAGAGTCTTGATTATAGTTTGTATTTTTTAATAGTTCTTCAAGCATTGCAGATTTGTTCTCCTTTAGATACTCATAAACTATCGCGTCTGATTCTTGAAATTTTAAATTCATAAGTATTCATTTATTTTTTTTACTAACAAAATCAAAATCAACAATGTCGTTTATTTGTTTTCTTGGCTTTATTACAGAATGTTTGGTAATAAACTTTTTTATTCCGGAATTTACTTTGTTCTTAAAAATTAATAATATTAAAACGATAATTAATAAAATAAATAAAACAGTAAAATATGATTTATTAAGATAATCTTTAGAAAATAAATTAGAAAATACAAAACTTGGCTTTGGTGGTTTCTTTTCTATTGCAAGAACTCTTATTTCATTTGATGAAGAGCCACCCCACAATATTGTTCGCCCAGTAATTTTCGCAGTCGGTACGACATCTCCTATCAATAGTGGATCATAAAGAGTAATAGATATTTGTGAATTTGTTGGAATATTAAATACCCCTGTAATTATAAATTGATTAAATAGATGATTGTTTAACTCCCAAATTATTTGATCTTGATAATCCAGAAAATTAATTAGACATTTATCCGCGATAGTATATTCTAATCTTATTTTTTTGGTGAAATCATCAAAAGATATTGCAAAATTTCTAATATTAATCTCATCAACAAAAATGTGTGGATTTAAATCTGGATTTATTTCCCTTAATTCTGCTAAATTCCCACTGTTTCTTAAAATAGCTGATTTAAAATCAGATAGTTCTTCTTCAGAACCGGCATCTACATTCCAAGTCTCAATTATTGTTGCTTTATCTGGCGAAGAAACGTTAATAGAAATATCAAAGTCTTTTAGGGAGACTGCATATACTGGCATCAATAAAACTAAAAATAATATCCCAATTAATATGTGTTTCTTAGCCATTCTCTTCTTCTCCTATAAATATTTATATAGTATATTGTAATATATGGTATAAAAATGTTTATATAAACGACATATTACTAAATTTAGAAGATTGCTTTAAATATATTACTTACTTTAATCTATATATGGGGATTAAGATTAGATATTTAGGACATTCATCATTCATTATTAATATGAATGGAAATAATATACTTACTGACCCTTATTTTGATAATAACGACAAATGCAGCTATAAACGACTTATTGATTGCGCAATGCCAGTGACAAACATACCTTCAATAGACAGCATTTTAATTAGTCACGAACATTTTGATTCATTTGATATAGCAAATACTAATCTTATTGTTAAAAAAAATAAACCAAAAGTAATTGCACACCGAAGTGTACTAAATAAAATTGATTGCGGAGAAAACTATAAAGTGTCTATGGACGAATATAAGACAAAAACAATAAACGACATATATTATACTGCATATCCTGCACATCACCCAACGTCTTTTTATCCATTGAGTTATCTTATTGCTGATAAAAAAAACAGCATTTACTTTTCTGGAGACACTTTTATGACAAAGGAGCACGACAAGATAAAAGCAGATATTGCAATTTTACCGATTGGTGGAAAAACAACACTAGATCTTGGTAGCGCAGTTAGTGTTGCAAAAAAAATCCGACCAAAATATCTAATACCAATGAGCTACAATACTTTTGCTCATATAAAACAAGACCCTTATATTCTAAAAAATAAATTTGAGAACACCAGGTATACTATTAAACCAATAGTGATTGAGCCTGGAAAAGAATGGAAATATAAATAATTATAATCTTTTATAAAGCCATTCTAATTCTACTGATCTATTTGGTTTATCTATTGTGCCCGCAATTGCACTCATTTTTAATTCAAACTTTTTTGCTGACTCGTTAAAGTTCTTTAAATTTGCTTCTTTCATGAAAGACAATAACACTTTCCCAGCAACCCTTGAGTGCGCATCAAAATATTCAGAACCTTTTGTTTTTTCTAAAACTCTGTGCTGTTCAAGAGTTCTATTTACTGAAGAATCTAAAACAGACATAAATTTTTTTAAAGTTTCTCCATTAATTTGTCCGCGTTCATATCTTTGTGCTAAAACATCTATTGCCTTTGCGTGAGCTTCTTTAAATTCTCCTACATTTTTACCAGACAACCATCTTTCTTGTCTTTTTAGAGAATATAAAAATTCTGCTCTGTTCAATTCATTTACTGCGGTATTATATGCTAATCTGTTTCTATTTAATGCATCTTTATATTGTTTTTCTGAAACTATGTGCCCTTCTTGAAAACCCCTCTCTTTCCACTGTTTCTTAGTTTTTGCTTCTGTTAGAAATCTAATAATCATTCCTTTTTGTGGATTATTATTATCAGGAACATATTTTTGGCTTTCTAAATGCTTCCAAGCATTTTCAATAGAATTTATTCTGTTTTTTAAAGCATCAATCTTCTCTTGAGTTATATTTCTCATGTTTTTTGATCGCTCAGCTTCTGATAAACCTATCTTAGGAGTAAATCTTTCTTTATCTGCAATTTTTGAGCGCTTTTGCTTTCTTAAATTACTTAAAAGTTTACCATATCTTGCTTCATATTGTAAATCTTCTTGAGTTTTTTCTCTATATTCTTTTAATTTTAATATTTTGTTTTTTTCTTTTTCTGCATTCATTCTTTCTTTTTCTGCAGTTCTGTTTCTCATTTTTTCCAAAGTTTTTGGAGCAATTCTTTTTGCTGCTCTTTTTGCTATTGCCATCTTTAATCACCAATTAATGTTATATTGTATTTATGTTATTTAGAGATATGTTTAAAAATATACCTAATAATCATTAAGTTCTATTTCTTTTAAGCCGTGAACTATATTTATTTTTTGGCCTTTATTTTTCTTTTGTAATTGCTTTTCTCTTTTTTCTAAATCATTATATTTACTAGATATGTGAGTTAAGTAAAGATGTTTAACTTTTGCTTTTTTAGAAAATATTGGAACCTCTTCAGCCACTGCATGTTTAACAAGCCTTGCCTTATCTTTATCTTCAACAAAAAAAGTGCACTCATGGACCATTATGTCTATATCAATAAGCTCTTTTGGAATATTCTTTAAAACTTGGGTATCACAAAGATATGCTATTTTCTTGCCAATCTTCTTAAACTTATAATCCATTACCATCTCTGGTTTTATTGTTTTTCCTTTTAGCTTTATGCTCTTGCCTTTCTGAAGCTGAGAAAATAGAGGCCCTTCTGGAATCTTTAGTTTTAGTGCTTTTTCTTTATTAAATTTACCAACCTTGTCCTTTACTTTAAAGATATAGCCGTTTGTTCGCGTGGTGTGGTCTAGAGAAATTGCTTCTACTTTTATTTCTTTATCCTGATAAGCAATATTTTTTTCAACTTCTACGATATTAATCTTATATTCTGGCGGATATTTATCATATATTGTTAATTTTATTAATTGTTCTAAGTTCTTCTTCTCATTTTTTGGAACAAATATATTAAGTTGTGCTATTCTGTTATTTAATTTAAAACTCGAAAGAAGCCCTAAAATGCCAAAAAAATGATCCCCGTGCATATGAGATAAAAAAATATTATTAATTTTCATTATACTTTGTTTTGACCTCATAATCTGTTGCTGACAATTCTCTGGGCAATCAAACAAATAGTTTTGACCATTATAATTTATTAGCATAGAAGATAGATTTCGCTCTGCTGTTGGCAAAGAAGCCGAATTTCCTAAAAAAAACACTTTTATTTTGTTAGACATAATAATATATAGGTATAAATATGTTTTTAAGCAATTTGGAACACTAAATATATATTAAATACTATTTTTTACTAATGGTGGAATTAATGCCAAAAAAAAATCAAAATAAAACAAAGACAAAGGCAGAAGCAAAAAATGATGTTAAAGAACTTATTTATAATGATACGAGCGAAATAGAAATCCCAAAAAAAATGATTGATCAGGTTATTGGGCAAGATGCTTCTATCAATCTTA
The DNA here is from genome assembly GCA_035387745.1 of archaeon. Lineage (GTDB taxonomy): Archaea > Iainarchaeota > Iainarchaeia > Iainarchaeales > CSSED10-239 > JAKQTP01. The sequence goes on along the minus strand of DAOOON010000001.1, from coordinate 55,153 downwards.
TAAAAAAGGTTGCTGGCCAAAAAAGACACATAATGCTTATTGGTGCTCCTGGGACCGGTAAATCAATGATTGCTTCGGCACTTGCAGAATTAATGCCAACAAACAAGCTTACAGATATCATGTGTTATCCTAATGACGAAGACTCTCACACCCCTAAAATTGTAGAAGTTCCTGCAGGAGACGGTAAAAAAATAACTGATGCCACAAAAATTGAAGTAGCAAGACAAATGGGCGCAGGAAGAATAATTGGGTTTTTTCTTCCAACAATCTGGCTAATAATTTCTATTGTTTTTTGGAGACTTGGATGGGTTCCAGACGTTGTGTTTGCAGCAATGCTTCTTTTATCTGGATTTTTAATGGTCTCAACTTCTATAAGCATGCAGATGATGCAAAAAGAAAGAGCACTTATTCCTAAAATTATTATTGATAATCGAAATAGGAAAGAAGTTCCTTTTATTGATGCAACTGGTGCTAAAGCAGGGGCTTTACTAGGAGACGTTTTACATGATCCGTTACAATCTGGAGGCCTTGGAACACCTGCACATATGAGAGTAGTTCCTGGAATGATTCACAAAGCAAATGGAGGAGTATTATTTATTGATGAAATCTCTGCACTTTCACCAAAATCACAACAAGACTTATTAACTATATTACAAGAAAAAAAATTTAGTATTACTGGACAATCCGAAATGTCAAGCGGCGCAATGGTCAGAACCACTCCTGCTCCATGTGACTTTATACTTGTAGCTGCAGGAAATTATATCGACCTTGAAAAAGTGCATCCTGCAATCAGATCAAGAATCAGAGGTTCAGGATATGAATGCCATATGAATATAGATATGACAGACTCTGCCGAGAATAGAAACAAAATTGTGCAATTTGTTGCTCAAGAAATTTCAAAAGATAAAAAGATTCCACATTTTTCTAAAGAAGCAGTTGATGAAATAATCTTTGAAGCAAGAAAGAGAGCAACAAGAAAGAATAGCCTAACATTAAAACTAAGAGAACTAGGTGGACTTATTAGAGCTTCGGGAGACTTGGCTTTAGAAGAAAACAAAAAACTTGTAACAAGAGATTTAGTTATTAAAGCAAAAAGCACAGCAAAGACTCTTGAAGAACAAATGGTTAACAAGATGATGATTGTTAAGAAAGACTATGATATCTTTAAAACCACAGGATACTCTGTTGGGAGAGTTAATGGCCTAGCTGTCATGAATGAAAGCGATGCTGGGCTTCTTTTACCAATAGAGTGTGAAATAACTCCTGCTGCTTCAAAAAACGAAGGCAGAATCATAGCAACCGGACAACTTGGAAACATAGCTAAAGAATCAGTAGAAAATGTTTCTGCAATCATTAAGAAATTAACAGGCAAAGACATCTCTAACTATGACATACATGTGCAGTTTTTACAAACCTATAATGTTGAAGGAGACTCGGCGTCTATTTCTATTGCTACAGCAATTATTTCGGTTCTTGAAAATATTCCAATTAAGCAAGATATAGCAATGACTGGTTCGCTTTCTATTAGAGGAGACGTTTTACCAATAGGGGGAGTTACTGCTAAAGTTAATGCTGCAAAAAACGCAAAAATAAAAAAAGTTATAATTCCCGAATCAAACAAAGAAGACTTGGTTCTTTCTCCAGAAGTAGCTAAAGATCTAGAAATTATTCCGGTTAAAACAATTTGGGAAGTAATACTTCATGCATTTAAAGACTCTATAAAGAAAGAAGAATTAATAAAAAGAATAAATAAGACTTATGCTATTAAATTAGTATAAATCTTTATTCTAATAACTTTAACATGAATTGTTTTTTTCTGGATAGTTCCATGCCTGCGTTATAATGTTCTTGTATTATGTTTTTAGTTTTTGCTTTTGAATGGTATAGCCTTATAGAACTACCGTCTGTTTCTTTTAGGTGAGTTGTTACTGCCCCACCTTCTGGCGATTTTACGGCCATATAGTTTACTTCTCTGTTATATATTTTGTTTAATGCTTGCATAATGTTTATTTGGGTTTTTCCTGTGTCAATATAATCAAAACACACAAAGTATTTGTCATGTATATTAAGAGACCTTCTTAAATTATTTTCTAAATTATCTAAAGCCTTTCTTCTAAATTCGGAATCTTTTGTTTTTGCTAGCGCATCAGTCTTTGGAGTTACTAGAAATGTAACTCTTGCTTGTGGCAGAGTCTGTTCAAAAAAGGATTTTAATAGATAACCTTGAGGAGACATAGATGTCATTGGTAAGAAAACGTGAAGCTCTTGTCCTTTTGTTTTAAAGATATTAAAACCATATTTATTTTCAAACGCAAATCTAAACTTTATAAGTCTTGTATCGTAATCAGAAAGATATGGTTTGTTGAATTTTATTGGTTTTACGGTATTTGTTTTCTTTCTTGAAACTCTTTTAGTTAATCTTTCGGAATAACCCCCCTTAAGCATCGGGCCCATTGGTCTAATAGGTCTTGACATAATTTTTCTATTTTAGTATGTGCCTTGGTTTTGGTATTAAATAAACTTTATCTGTTCCGTGTGTGCTATCTAATTTATATGATTTAGGGCCAGGCTTTAATTTCCCATTATTTTTTAAACCACTAATCTGTTTATTTATTGCTCTTGTGCCTGAAGAACTAAACATGCAGACATTTTTATAACCTTGAGTATTTAATAATTCGTCGTATGCAAATTTCAATAATTTTTTGCCAAATCCTTTTCTTTGATATTCTTTTTTTATTGCAAAGAAACTTAAAGTAAATTCGCGATCACCATAGACATTATTATAACCATAAATCGCACCAATTGGGTCTTTACCGTCATATATTAAAAAAACAGACCCCCCTTTTTTAAAATCAGCTTTTAAAAATTTATAAAGCCCGTCTTTATTAAAATTATAGTCGATTCCTGAATAATTTTGTATATCTATTAAATCTGCTAAAAAACGTGTGTGTTTTATTATAAATTGATGAAACTCGTTTTTTGTTTTAAAATTAAATTTTTTAATAGAATTCATTTTTTGTCTCTAGATTAACATAGAACTTAAATAGAACTTTATTATACAATCTTTACTTAGAGTGTATTCTATATATATTGGAACATCTTCAGCAAGCTTTATTAATAACACTTTATCATTATCCATAGATTTAACTATGTTTCTTAAAAAAGACAAAGAAAACTTTGCAGAGAAGTTTTTCTTAGATTTTACTTTTATCTCTGGAAGTGTTGTTTTGATATTCCCTTTTTCTCCGGTTGCTTCTATTATTAATTTTCCATCATTTATCTTAAAAATTATGGTCGAAGCTACAAGATTAATGTCTGTTAATATTTCTTTTAAAAGACCGGCAGCAATATTAAACTCAACCTCGTATCTTATCTCTGGGAGATTAATGTTTTGTTCTGAAAGATCTAGAAAAGACAGATAAAATTTTCTTTCAATTTTACCTAGCAAATACACATCCAGTCCTTGATCTTTAAGATTTAGTTGTAACTTGTCTTCACCAAATGAACGAGAAAGCATGTTTTTTAATTCTAGAATATTTAGACCTACAAGGCTTGGTTCAACTGCATAAGTATCAAAGGCCTTTTTTGACATGAAAAAGTCCACTAGAAGAATCTGTGTCTTATCTATTGCTTTGATATATATGCCTTCATCTTTAAACCTAACATTTGTTTCCTGAATTAATGGGGTTATAGTTTCTAAGCTTTTAGTTAATAGATTTGTATTTTTTGTAGATATCATAATTATTCACTCTATTAGAATAAACAACAATTATTTTAAAAAGGTAATTATAAGACAAGCTATTTATAATATTTTTTGTTTATCATAATAATAGAAATTGGAGAAAGATTAATATGCCATACATAAGCTTACTTGACCTTGTTACTTCTGAGATTGTCGGGCCTTCTAGCTCTCATACTGCAGGAGTAATGAACATCGGCCTTAAGGTATCTGGTAAAGTAAAAGATATTAAAGCAGTAAAAATTGTTCTTTATAACTCATTAGCAGACACTGGAGACGCACACATGACAAAGAGCGCACTTGTTGCTGGGCTTTTGGGGTTTAAAGAAACAGACCCAAAGATCCCGTTCTCTTTTGAATATGCGTATAGTAAAGGCATAAAGATTGAATGGCATCATCACATTGATGAAAAATACCATCCTAATACAGTGTTTCTTGCAGTAAAAAACAAAGCAAATATCACCAGATTTTTTAGAGGCACTTCTATTGGTGGCGGGAGAATAAAATTTAACGAGGTTGCATCTTTATGACCGAGTATATACTTAGAGATATTGTTAAACTTGCAAAAGAACGAAAAATAACAATTGCAGAAATTGTAAAAGAAGATGAGAGAGTTAGTTTTAAGAGAAGCGATAAAGAGATTTCAAATAAACTAAATAATTCCATAAACACATTTAATAGAGGAATAACTTCAGGACTTAAAGGGAACTACAAATTCAAGAATCTTATGTTTTCTTCTGATTCCATAAAGATGGCAAACAAGAAAACTAGAATCCTAGGTAATACCCTTCATAAGGCCTGCGTTTATGCATTAGCAATCAGCGAAAATAATCTTAACATGGGAACAGTCATTGCTTGCCCAACTGCCGGCTCCTCAGGAATAGTTCCTGGCTGTATCATGGCTGTTTCCCAGGATTATAATTGTTCAGAGAAAGATATTCAAAATGCACTCTTGACTGCTGCAGCAATAGAACTATCAATTATTAAAAACGCATCAATCTCTGGAGCAGCACACGGCTGTCAAGCAGAATGTGGCTCTGCTACTGCAATGGCAGCAGGAGCAATCATTCATCTTCTCTATAAAGACAACACTAACCCAGAGATGGTCGAAAATGCTGCAGCACTTGCATTAAAAAATATGCTTGGGCTTGTTTGTGATCCTGTAGCAGGTGTTGTTTCTGTTCCTTGCAGAAAAAGAAACGCAACAAGCATCGGCATAGCTTTTGTTGCTGCACAGATGGCATTATCCGGAATCAAGTCTTATATCCCTTTTGACGAAGTTGCAAGCGCTATGGATGAGATTGGAAACAGAATGGATGATGAATTAAAAGAAACAGCAAGGGGTGGACTTGCAAAGACAAGAACTGGAAAAAAATGGGAAACTAAGAAAAAGAAATTACTAGAAAAAGCATCCAAGAAAAAGCAAAGCTTTGCTGATGTCTTGAAAAACACAAAAAACGAAGACAAAAAAATCTAAATAAACCTATTTTAATACTTTCTTTAGTTATATTATATTATGAAGAGCTTTTTTGATAAATACACTCCAAAAAGCCTTGAGGAAATTGTTGGAAACAAGCCAGCAATTGAAACCATAAGAAGATGGAGTGAGAAACATGATAAACCTTTATTTATCTATGGAGCCCCTGGTATTGGTAAAACTTTAGTTGCTAATCTCTTAGCAAAAGAAAAAAAATGGGCAATACTAACAACTGATGCTTCTGACTTAAGAGACAAAGAAAACACAAAGAACTTGCTTAATGCGGCATGCACTAGTAACACTCTTTTTGGAACAACAAGACTAGTATTAATTGATGAGATTGACTCTGTTGCTGATAAGAAAGGCGGAGAAGACTTTGGTTTTTTTACAGAGCTTGAAAAAACCTTTGACAAATCTAAACAGCCAATCATAATTATTGCTAACGACCCTTACGAGAATAAAAAACTACGGCCAATCTTTGAAAAATGCGAAAAAATAAAATTTGATCTTCCACATAAACCTTCAATTCTAAAGTTTGCTAAAGAGATTTGCGATAAAGAAGAAATTGATTATGATCTTGTGGCTCTAAATAGTATTATTGAAAATGCTGCTAACGATGTCAGAGCAACAATGATTGATATCTACACTCTATCTTTTAATAAAAAAATAACATTAGAAGACACCGAAAGCCTTGGCGATAGAAAGAAAGACGAGGATGTGTTTAAGGTTTTACAGAAAATATTTTACCCAAAAGACTTTTATGAAACTCGTAATGTTATTGACAGCCTAAATATCAATTGGGACTTGTTAATGCTTTGGGTTGAGGAGAATATTCCTAGACAATACAAGAACGCAAATAATCTTAATCGTGCCTTTGATAATCTAAGTAAAGCCGATATCAATTACTCAAGGATAAGAGGCAGCAACTGGGTTCTTTTAAAGTATGTTTTTGACTACTTGACTGTCGGTGTTGCTTATTCTAAGAAAGAAAGAGAAATAAGTAGTGGATATACTCCATTTCAGTTTCCAAGAGTCATGAGAATGTATACCACTAAAGATAAGATTCTACAAAAATCTGTTGTAGAGAAAATGAAACAAAGAATACATTGTTCTAAGAGAATAATCTTAAGAGACTATCTCCCATTTATGTTAATTATTGCAAAAACAAACAAATGCACAACAGACCTTATAACGCACTTTGATTTCACGCTCGAGGAGATGAAATACTTGGGTGCAAAGATTACAGAAAAACAATATGAGAAAATTGTGAGTTAAAATTATGGCAAAAAACATTCGAATTGCTATTGTTGATAAAGACAAATGTCAACCAAAGAACTGTAATTATCTTTGTAAAAGACTTTGCCCAGGGGTACGAATGGGCGAAGAAACAATTATTGTTGAACAAGGAAACATATTTCCAATAATTGATGAAACCTTATGTACTGGCTGCGGCATATGCCAGAACAGATGCCCAGAAAAAGCAATATCAATCATTAATATTGGAATGGAACTAGACAACCCTCTTCACCAATATGGAAAAAATATGTTTAGATTGTTTTCTTTGCCAACTATAGAGAACGGATTTATTACTGGCGTTATTGGAAGAAACGGTGCTGGGAAAACTACAGCAATTAACATCTTATCCGGAAACCTTGTTCCTAACTTTGGAGACTACTCCTTGCCTGGCGACAAAGAAAAAGTAATTGAATACTTTAGAGGCAAAGCAATACAACAGCATTTTGAGGACTTAAGAGATAACAAGATAACAATTGCTTACAAGATACAAAAGGTAGAAGACATCCCAAAAGCCTATAACAAAAAAATATATGAGCTTTTAGATGGAATATCAAAAGACGAAAAATATAAAGCGCAAATAATTAAAGAACTAGAACTTGAAAAACTACTTGAAAAAACACCAAAAGAAATATCTGGCGGAGAACTACAAAGAGTTGCAATTGCTTCTACTCTTTTAAAGGCTGCTAATCTTTATTTCTTTGATGAATATTCTACATTTCTTGATATCAAGCAAAGATTTAGAATTGCAAAAATCCTAAGAGAAAAAATAACTACAGAAAATTCTATGCTTTTGATTGAACACGATCTTGCAATCTTGGATTACCTAAGCGACTTTGTGCATGTGTTCTTTGGACAGAAACAAGCATATGGTATCTCCTCAAACAAGAAGACCACAAAGAAAGGAATAAACGAATTTCTAGACGGCTTTTTAAAAGAAGAAAATATAAGGATTAGAACAAATGCCATAACCTTTAGCTCCACACAAGACAAAGGCATAACAAAAAGACTTTTGTTCTTTGAATATCCGAGCTTTACAAAAAAGCTAGGAAGCTTTTTGCTTGAGGCAAACGAGGCAAAAGTTAACAGAGGCGAAGTGATTGGAATACTTGGGGCAAACGCAATTGGGAAAACCACATTTATTAAAGTCTTAGCTGGTCTTGAAAAATCAGAAGAAAATAATATTGATTTAAAACTAAAAATATCATACAAGCCACAATATATTGACTTAGATCAAGAGATGTTGGTTAGAGACTTGTTTAGTGGAAAAGAAATTGATCAAGAAATCTTATCCTCTGAACTAAAAAGACAATTTGATTTAGAAAGCTTATTTAATCAAAAGATTGGAGAACTTAGTGGAGGAGAACTACAAAAAGTTGCTATAGCTAATTGCCTATCAAAGAGCGCAGACATCTACTTGATTGATGAGCCGAGTGCGTTCTTGGATGTTGAACTAAGGCTTGTGGTTTCTACAGCTATTAAAAACATCATAACTAAAACTGAGAAATGCGCGTTTGTTGTTGATCATGATCTTCTTCTCTTAGATTATATCTCAGACAGAATGCTTCTGTTTGAGGGGGCTCCTGGAGAAAAAGGCTTTGCAAAAGGCATCACTGGCATACAAGAAGCATTTAATAGCTTTTTAAAGATTGAAAACATGACTTTTAGGCAAGACCCAGAGACAAAGAGGCCAAGAGCAAATAAGCCAGGCTCACAAAAAGACCAAGAACAGAAAAAAGAAAATAAATATTATTATACTACTTAAGTTGAAAGATTATAATCTACTTGGTTTGCTCCACTAGAAAGGTTATCAATAACTATTACTCTACAGGTTCCACCACCAGAAGTTGCAGTAACTGTTTTATTAAAAGTCATTCTTTTCTTTATGTATGTGGTGGTATCGCCATTGTTCTTAAAGCAAGTTACATTTGCATCGCCGGTATATGGATTTGTGCCAGAAACATTTACTAAAATCTCACAATTGTTTCCTATATCTTGATATGCAGTTTGAAGATTATTAACATAACTAGCTACTTGGTTAGAACTTGCTAAACATCCGCTGTGAGAGCCATCTGCAAGGGCATCAGCAATTGCTTGGTCTGTTAATAACAAAAGATCGTTTGCTTGAGCTTGGGCACTATAGGTAACAATAGCGCTGTGATGCATTGTTGCTGGAAGCATTAACACAAGCATCACTAAAATAAAAACCAATTCAAATAAACCTTTGCGTGCCATAATCCTCACAATATGTTTTTATTTCTCTTGGAGATTGGGTACTGCTTTGTGTGTTTGCATCATAGACTATTCTTCTTACACACCAGCCATTTGTTGGAATAGATGTAGAATCATTTCCTTGAATATAATCACTTGCTGTTTTATCAACCACCGAGGTTGTTTGCTTATAGACTGCGTTATGATAAGTATAAGTAATCAGACCCATAAATAAAACAAACAACATAACAAAATAAAGCGCAGTAACACTAAATATAAAAGCCTTTGATTTCATTAACTCGCCCTCCATACTTGTAATGTTATTAGTTGTGTTGATGGATTATAAATATCTGTAATATAATCGATATATGTGTTTTTGTTTAAATCTGTGGAACAAGTAACTACAGGAAATTGAATGGTGTAGGATGGACCAGAAAAGGCGGTTGCTTGACAGCCATCAACTGTTGGGTCAGTATGACAATTATAATCTGCAGGTATACCCAAATCTGCTTTTGTAATTGTTTCAGAAGTATCTATGGTTCCTGGAAGATAAAAAGAATTTTGTGAATCTGTGACTTTACAATTAATCTTTGGATTATTCAAAAACTTCTGATAAGCTATAGAACCAATACTTGTTAGCTCTTCTGTTCTGCTGTCCACATTTGTTTTGTAGATGTCTGTTTCTACAAACTTTAATAACAAGAAAAACATAAGTATAACTATAACTACTGCAAATAAAACATCTAATAACATTACTTGCCCTTTTTTTGTCTTTATCATATTTGTCTACACTCTATTTTTGTTGAGGGTTTATCACACACAATTGTCTGCCCGCAACTTATAATGCCCGAAATATTAAAATCTGTGCTTGAAAGATTAATATCTATATCTGTGTGAATATTAGAATAATCTGTTTGAACAATCAGCTGTTGTGTGTCAAGATTAATATCTACAAAACAGGAAGTTAATTTTCTACTTGCTATTGCTATTGTTGGCAAACGATAGGTTGCATTATAATCTACAATAGTTGAGTCTGCTAAAATATTTTTTTGCGCTTCTAAAAACTCATTAACAGAAAGAGCAATTGTTAGCTCTTGCTCTTTTATCTTATTTACTTCTAAAGAATAAACTGTTTGCTCTGCTAAATTATTATAAACATAGATAAAGGTAATAAAAAAAATTATAATTATTAGAACCTCTATTGAAAGTTGACCTTTTTTAGTAAACATATACTAAAAAGAAAGAAAGGAATAGTTTTAAAACCATTCTTTTTTATTAAAAAAACTAAATTAGGGTGGTTGCAATAACCTCTATTTCATTTACTCCAGAAATCCCTTTTAAAAAGCCTTCAAGCTTATCTAAAAGACCATCTACTTTATCAGAAAAAACATAAGAAACCTTAACTACTGATAAACCAAAACCTATTGGTTCTAAGTCAACAGTATTAAGTCTAAACTCTGTTCCTGGAGAGTTGTTTTTAATAAACTCCTGAATTTTCTCTGTATCTTCTATTTCTTCTGGAAATAGTTTATAAACTGTTAGAATGTCTCCCATAAATTTTCACCTTTTAAGGTCCAATAAAGCCACATTCTTTACATCTATAGGTCTTTGATGTGGTTTTACATCTTGTACATCTTATGATTTTATTTTTGCCACAAGATGGGCATTTAAACTGTGTATAGTCTGTTGTAACTTCTTTGTTACAGCTTGTACATTTATCCATTTGTTAACACTCCTTAATAACTTAAAAAACGAATACTTTAAAGTATTACTTATACTATAAATATTATAGAAAGAATATTTTTATAAATGGGTTTGTAGCATAGCCTGGATAGTGCAGCTGGCTTCGGACCTGCTGACGGGGGTTCAAATCCTCCCAAACCCGTTTTTTAAAGAAAAACAGAATAATTATGGCAATTGGTAAAACAAAAGCATTCAAGACCTTTGGAAGTAAGACAAAGACCGGAAATTTCTTTGAAAGATTAGAAAAACGAAAACGACAGCAAATATCGGAATTAGAAAGCCAATCTGATCTTAAAAAAACAGATTTTAAAACAGAAAATAGAAAGTTTATAGATAAACAGAAAGTTTACTTAAAATATAGAACCTATAGACAAAACGCTAAAGAAATAATTAACCAAACAATTTCTATGCTTAAAAGATTTTCAAAAGATCCAAAACTAAGAAATGCAGAGTTTGTTTTTATTGACAGAGATGCTTTACCATATATGTTTATAGCAAGAGAGCTTTGTTCTCAATATGGATTTAAAAAAGAACAATTTAAAAAAATACTATCCAGTAAAGAAGCGGAAGAACACACAGACACTAAACTAATTGCTGATATTCACCCTAAAGAATATATGTTGCTAGAATCTAATTCTTTAAGATTAAAAAAAATGGCAAAGAAAATACCATTAACTTCTGCAATTATTGAACTTAAAAAATGGATTAAACAAAATATTAATCTTAAAAGACCTGTTGTTGTTATAGATAGCGGATACAATGGCACAAGTGTTAAAAGGCTTCAGCTGGTTTTAGCAGACATTGACCCAAAAATTAAAAGTTATTCTGCGATGTTTTTTGCAACGCGATATTCTAAACCAAAACTAGATTATTATTTTGGAGATGTTGATATTAATAAATTTAGTATTACAGATATTGAAGGCGTGCCTAAATTTCAAGGAAAATTATTAAAAATTGAAAAAGGAAAAACCAAAAGAGAAAGAATAAGTGCACAAGAACTTACAACTGGCGACCTAGACCCAGTGATGGCAGAAGTTTCTATGATTGCTCTTAGAAACACGTTGTTTAGATATAAAAAAGAAAAAGGGATTAAATAAGAAAAGAACAATTTATAAAAAGTTTTCTCTTGGATAGAAGAAATCAGTAAAATATGGCATAACATCTGTATTCTTTGTGTAAAGCTTAATGATATCTTGCTCTACAAAGATCTCACATTTTATATCAAAATTAATATTTGAGAAATCTTCAATAACGTCTTTTATCTCAACAAACCTTCGAGACTTTATGCAATACCATCTATCGTCCTTAACAAATGGACCATAGATTGCTTTTGAGTTTTCTATAAATTTCTCAGAGTTTGACATGTCACTAACAAAAGGCCCTGTTGCTTTTTCAAACTTAGGAAGCACAAGCATATCTGTCATTAGAATGATATAAGCGTATTTTGATTTTTCCTCATAATAGACATTTGACTTTAAAATTGTAAACTTTTGGTTTTCAAGATGATTGGAAAGCTTTGTTAAATATTTTCTTAGCTTTGACCAAACAATATCTTTTACAAGCCCTTCAACATCAAACTCAATTGTTGTTAATGGAACATTATTTACCCAAGTAACTAACTGATGATAGGTCTGTGGCTTGTTATTGTTAGAGAAAAACTCAGTTGTGGGTTTAGTTAAAAATGCCCTTGACGCCGCAATAAATCTTGATAGCGTTGTCATACTAACAGCACTTGCCACATTTCTTTTTTTGTCTACTGGATCAATCATTACAAAGGCATCATCAAACGGCCCTAAGTGTTCAATATCTTCTGAAGCAAGAACTAGTCTAACTGGAGTTTGCCAATTTGCTACGTGCTCTATGGTTTTTATAAAATCACCATAGTAGAGAATCAATAGCTCACAAAGATAACCAGAGAACCCTTGATATTGAGGATCTGCACCATAACCACCAATATACTTTAAAAAATACTTTAAAAACCTAACTTCATCCTTCTGTGCCTCTTTCATGTTTTTAAAAATATAGGCTTGATGGAAAGGCGTTCTGTCAACTGAAGAAATCATCTCGTCTGTTGAATCTATCTTGTAGGCTGGAACTAAATCTATCTTGTAGCCATCAATAACACCTCGAACATATGGGTGCTCGGAATAGACTTTCTCTGAGAAATAACCTTTAAAAAAATTTTGGCCAATATCTAAGGCCTCTTTTGTAAATTCTTCTTTTGAAGTGTCCTTTGGATAAAGAACAAAGATATCAAAATCCTTTGTTTCTTTTAGATTAGTGTTACGCGCTGCAGAACCTGCAAGAACAACATCTAGATGTTTACCTGGCAAGCCTTTTGCTTTCTTTATAAGTTTGTCTGTAAATTCTTTTTCTTTAAGTATCTGTGTGTCTGTTGGTTTAATCAGACCTAGTATTTTCTTTTTTGTTTCTTTATAAGTATCAAGCTTTGATTTGTCTATTCCTACATACATAAAAATCAGTTTTTTTCTTTTTTATTCAACATATAAATTAATAACAAAGATATTATAAACTTACTCTCTATGCTTTGGGTTTTAATAGTTTTTGGGTTTTATATATTATTATGTCACTTAAAGATATAATAATTACAGAAATAAAAAAAACAAAAACAGAAATTGTTTCGCCTCTGGGAATACAGATACCTGAAGGACTTAAACAGTTCTCTAGTCTTATTCTTGAAGAACTAAAAGACTACTCTCCTGCTCTTTTTGTTGACCCTTGCTATGGTGCTTGCGATATAAAATTTAGAGAAGCAAAAGATCTTGGCTGTAAAACCTTACTTCATTTTGGGCACAGACAATTGCCTGGGCTAAAGACAACAAAAGCAGTAAAGATAATATATGTGCCATTAAACTTTGAATACACTAACGAACAAATAGATTTTATTGTTTCAGAAATTAAAAAACACGGGCTTAAGGAAATATCACTAGTTACAACTGTGCAATATCTTTCAAATATCTCTGTGATTAAAGAAGAACTACTAAAAGCGAAAATAGAAGTAATAGAATCAAATAAAACAAAAAGGCTACAGGAACACCAGATACTGGGCTGTGACTGCTCTAATCTTTGCGATAATGCTAATCCGATTGTTTTTGTTGGAGACGGGTGGTTTCATATTAACAATGTCTCTTACAATCACAGAAAACAAGAAGTATATCTTATTAACCCACTTATTGGGCAATCTGAAAAAATAGCATATGATGAAAAGTTTTTAAGGCAAAGATATGCTGCAGTCGCTAGAGCATTAGAATGTAGATCTTTTGGAATACTTGTTAGTAGTAAGCCAGGACAGAACAGACTAAAACTTGCAAAGAAGATAAAAACAAAATTAGAAAAAAACGGAAAAATCGCAAACATTCTTGTTAGTGACTATATTAACGAAAATTATCTTCTAGGTATTGATGTTGACTGCTATATTAATACTGCTTGCCCAAGAATAGCCTATGACGACTTTAATAGCTTTAAAAAACCAATAATCTCAGCTACAGAAATAGAACAAATCTTTAATATAAAAAAAGAAATAAAAATAGATCAAATAAGCTAGTTATTTAAATCTTCTAAATTGCTATCTTGATTATTGTAATCTGGTGGGGTTGTAGAGTTTGTGTCTTTAACAGAATTGCTATCTAAATAATTAGATAATTTCTTTTTTATGTTTTCAACTTTGAATAATATGCTCTCTACGTCTGAATAATTTGCCTTTAGTAAAAGATAGGTTGAAACCAGCAAATCGGTTTCAGATTTAGAATTGATTATTATTGTTTTTTCCATAGGATAGATATCAACCCTTGATTCTTTAAGACTTGGATTTGGAGTATTAATTACTAGCTTTGATTCTATTTGAGAAAATAAAGCTAAACACTCTGTGCTATTTAAATCAACGCTTGTAAGATTGTCTCCATAATTTGTTGAGCATTTTATTATTGAAAAATTCTCATCAAGTCGGTTGTTAATATTAATTGTGTTTTTGTCTTTAAAAACAAAGATTGTTGTTGCAAGAATTGATGGCTCAAGAACAGGATTTGTTGTGCCAGAATAATTAATTAGTAAATTGGTAGATATTGCAACTTTATTAGAATCTAAAGAAACCTGTAAGGCGTCTTTAATCGGCATATCTTTTGAATAAAAATTAATTCCTTTCTCTGTTTCTTTAAAATCAAACTTTGTGCTTTGGTAATAGGTGTAGGCTTTAAAGGCAATAAAACCAATAATAAGCATAATAAAAAAAGTTACAACAAAAACAGATAATTTCTTATTTGCTTTTTTTATATCTGCATTCTTCTTAATCTCTCTAACACTTTGTGTTTGGGCAGTGGATAGTGCTCTTACCATATTTTCTCACTTATTTTTTTTACATTCTCTTTTAAATTATTATTTAGTTTTATCACAATATATTTTGTGTTCTTCTTATCAAACTCTTCAGGAATATATTTGTGTTCTTGACAAAATATGTTTTCTTCAATCTTAACAAGCCTATATCTCCTTTTCTCTAGTCTCTCTCTAATTGTATTTTTATCAGTAGTTAGAACAATAATCTTATCAAAATACTTTAAATTGCTTTTTGATAATTCACACCATAAATGGCCTTCAAAGATAATGTTATCTTTTGATTTTAGTTCTTTTAAAACAGAAATATTTAGCGCGTTTAAACCAACAAAATATTCCTTATAACCATCTATTACCTCATAATATCCTAGATTATTCTTTATGGAATAATCTTTGTCGTTTATTACTTTAAATTTTTTTTGTTTACCTAGAACTTTAGAAATCTCTGATTTGCCAACGCCGGGAATTCCTGCAATTAATATCTTCATAGTAATCTACCTTAGCCTTATGCTTTCTAAATCCTGAATAGATTTTGTATCAACATTGTATTTTCTGCCAACATAGTTTGCAAATTCTTGACAAGAATCTCCGTGATTAATCAAAATGGTTTTTGGCATTGGCTTTAACATGTTTAAGAAATTAAGAAGCTCTGCTCTGTAAGAGTGGCCACTAAAAGAATCAACAGTCTCTATTCTCATATTAATATCGAGGTTTTTATTTTTTCCATCTTCAACTACAGGCATAGATTTTAAGCCTTTCTGTATCTTGTAACCTAAAGTATTTCTTGCCTGGTAACCTACAAACACCATTGTGTTATTTGGGTCACTTGCAAATCTCTGGAAATATCTTAAAGATGGGCCACCAGTTAGCATACCAGATGAAGCTAGAATTACTGTTCCTGGAGTTATTAATTCCTCGCCTTCTTTTGCATCATCAACTGTAACAAAAATATCAGAAAGGAATGGAGAGTTGTTTTGTAGAACTCTTGTCTTAATGTTCTTCTTTAGATACTCTGGATAAACTGTGTGAATTGCAGAAGCCTGTCTTGTCATGCCGTCAACAAGAATCTTTGAGGCCTTTAATTTACCTTGTCTATAGTATTCCTCAAGAATAATCATTGCCTCTTGAGCTCTACCTACAGAGAAGACTGGAATTAAAGTTATCCCTCCTTTTTCTGTAGTCTCATTAATAACGTCAATAAGGTTTGTTTCGGAATGCATTCTTGATGGTGTAACTTCTTTACCACCATATGTGCTTTCCATTATCATTGATTCTAGTCTTGGATAATTGATATCCATATTATTGAATAACCTTGTAAAGCCAAACTTGAAATCGCCAGTATATACTAGATTTTGTTTTCCTTCGCCTATATGTAAGTGAACAGAAGCAGAACCTAGAATGTGTGCCGCGTCGTGAAAAGTTAATCTGATTCCTGGAGCAATGTCTGTTACTTCTCTGTAGTCTCTTGTTATTGTGTGTTTGATTACTTCTTTAACATGCTCTTCAAGATATGGTGGTTCTCTTCCACTTTTTACTGCAACATCAATCAGATCAAATTGAAGTAATGCCATCAAATCCCTTGTTGGCTCTGTACAATAGACTGGGCCGTTATAGCCTGCTTTGAAAAGATAAGGCAAGAAACCACAATGATCAACATGGGCGTGGCCAATGATCACTGCATCAAGTTCATCTAAAGGAAATCTTAAAACATCAAAGTATGGTGCTTCTTCGTTTTTATCAGAAGCATTAAGTCCACAGTCTAAAAGAATTTTTGTGTCAGGAGTCTCTAGAAGAATACAACTTCTACCTACCTCTCTAAAACCACCAAGAGCAGTTACTCTTATCCAGTCATTATTGCTTACTGGCGGGCTATAGATTGTATTAGCTACTGACTTTAAGAAAGTCTTTCTTTCTGAGCTGTTCTTTAATAGCGTTAATCTTACTCTTTTTAGAATCTCTGATTGCTCTGTTGGAGCTCTTATTATTCTTGGTATCCAACCTGTTCTTTTTATTATCTCTCTTGAGATCATGCCTTGTTTACCAATAACAACGCCTGGTTTAATTGCTTCAATTACCACTTCGCTAAAAGAAGTATCAAAGAAGGTGCTTTTGACATCTGCATCTTCAGGGACAATCTCTTTAATTATCTTTAAAGCTTCTGCTGGATCCATCAGAATACTTTTTTCAGATCTAATGTTTATTCTTTTTTTTAATTGCTCAGCAAGCTCGCCGATAATTGCTTTTTCTTCAAAGAAAATTAATGGAGTATCTGTGTAGATGCCAATCTCTGGTCCTTCAGCATCAATTTTAGACACATTAATGTTTTTCTTTGCTAGAAATTTTTCTATATAATCTTTTATGGTTTTAAATTCGTCTTCCATGTTTTTTTCCTGTTTTTAGAAATTAGTTTATAAAAAAAATTAAAAATAAAAAAAGAATTAATTGTATTTTGTTATTGGCAGTTCCTCTATGCGGTCTTTTTTTACAATCACTACTTTTATGCCTTGGCCACCGGTGTAGATGTCTCTTTTCTTTGCTGATGTTATTGCGTCTTTTGCAAGTTTAACTGCATCTTCTGTGGTTAGGCCTTTTTTGTAATGGCTATCAAGAACACTCAAAGCTAGTTCTGAGCCTGAACCCGAATATGAGAAATCCTTTTCCTCTACTATTCCTCCTGCAATATCAATGTTATATAATGCTAAGCCACCAACTGAACCAGCTAGAATAAATTGCGTAACATACGGAATCATCTTGTTAGCATTTAAGATATTTGAAAGTAAGGTTGCACAAGCTTTTGGAGTCATTGGAGTTTTGTGCTCTAGATCAAAAAGACTAGCTTGGACTTTTAGAAACCTTACTAAAACTAAGGCGTCTCCGACTGAACCTGCGATTGTTACTGCTAGTTGGTCGTTTATCTTATAAATCTTTGTCATCTCAGTATTTGATTGCAGATTACCCATGGTTGCCTGCATGTCTGCTGCAAGCACTATTGAATCCTTTGCTAAGATAGCAACTGTAGTTGTACCGGTCTTATATGTTTCCAAAATCTCTCTGCCCCCTTTATTGTTTTTTCTTCTCATAATTTTCTATAAAATGTATGTTTTCAAAATTACAGGTGTCAAAAACAGACTGTATGAAAATGTACTTTAAATATTCGATTTCCTTTGGCATCGCGCCAGGAATTATTAACTCTAAAGTTTTTTCTTTAACTTGAACTTTTGCCTTATCCTTTGGCATGAAAAAGAAATACTTCTCAAATAATGCTTGTGACTTATCGTTGTCGTTTGCACAAACTTTCTTTAAAGTAATCTTGTAATCTAAATCTCTACCTGCAAACTCGTGGTTAAGATCTATTTGCACTCTTCCGCCAGAAACATTTAGAACCTTTGCTTGGCGATTACCAAGATTTATAAACATGCCTGGCTTTGGATCTATGTTTTCTTTTTTAAAATCAGATAATGGAAGTAACTGTATTAGTTTTGGGTCTCTATCTCCAAAGGCCTTATCTTTTGTTACAGAAAATTCTTTTGTTTTTCCAATATCTAAATCCTTAATATTCTCTTCAACGGCTTTAAGTAACTCGCCTTTACCAAAGACAACCACTAAAGGTTTATATTGTGTTTTTGAATCATAGATGTTGCCTTCTTTTGCTACATCTTCGTGGGTTGTATCAAGAACGGAATTAGTGTTTTTATCTTTTATTATTAAATCTAACTCAATTATGTCGTTGTTGTTTATCATTTTTATCTCCTCTTATAAATGCCTTAACAAATTATTATTATATTTTGGTTTCTTAAAAGATGCCATTCGCATAATCATTTTTGTAGAAAATCGTAATTTTATTTAAATAGTATATAATATAAGAAACAAATATATTATAAAGCTTAGCTTTAATAAAGCTAAGCTTAAACGAGAATATGCGTTGCTTGTTAAACGGCCTTAATTTTTAAATTTATAAAATTTGTCTGGTATTTATTTTTGATCTTATGATTTTCAAAAATAAATAAAATATTTAAAAAACGGTTTTTTGTCTTTATATCCTTTAGGAGATTTTTGTGCTTGGATGGTTTAAGATATCCAAAATAGCTATTTATAGATTTTATAAAATATACCGAATTTTTGAAATCATAAACAAGAGCTTTGTTTTCTAAATAAATACTGTCTTTCTTAAAAAGGTTTATTTTTTTATATATATTATTAACTACTCTATTTCTTGGCAAAAGATAGTTTGATTTTATGATATAGCCTACAAAGTTTATGCCTGAGGAAATGGGTTTTAGAATGGTTAGGGGCTTTAGAACTAAAGATAGCTTTTCTTTTAGAAAGGTTTCTATTTCTTTTTTAATAGATAATAGTTCTTTTCTTGATTTTGAGAAGATAATAAAATCATCTACATATCTTATGTAATATTTTACTTTCATTTTATGTTTAATATATTGATCTAATTCATTAAGATAGACATTTGCAAAGAACTGGCTTGTAAGGTTCCCTATTGGTAAGCCCTTGTTTTTTTTAGTGTTAAATAAGGTTTTGTGTTTAGGAACACCAGATTGTTTCCAATCTGAACCTTTCTGTAAGTATTTCTCGGTTGGGTCGTAATAGATTATCTGTTTTGTAAGCCAGAGCCAACTTGTGTCTTTTATCTTGCGGCTTACAATCCCAAACAAAATATCTTTATCAATACTCATAAAAAAATTATGAATATCTAGTTGTAGATAATAGGCTTTTTCTTTTGAATTGTTTGTAATCTTTCTTGTAAAGGTTTGTGCTCTTTTTACTGAGTTTAAAGTGCCTTTGTTTTTTCTACAAGCATAGCTATCATAGATAAATATTTTTTCATAAATTGGGTTTAGACGGTTATAAAGAAGATGATGAACTACCCTATCTTTAAAATCAGCAGCAAAAACCTCGCGTGGCTTTGGGTCGGTTATAGAAAAACAAACAGAGCGAGTTGGCTTATAGGTTTTGTTATTTAAACAAAACACCAACTCTTGTAAATTACTTTCCAGATCAACTTCAAACTTTAAAGCATTGATTGTATTTCTTTTATTTTTTCTACAAGTCATATATGCTTTATGAAGTTCTTGAAAAGTAAATTCGTGTTCACGAACACAACGCACGTAGTTGTTATTGGTCTTATTGTTGTTGTTGATGTTTCCATTGTTCATATTGATATTGTAAGCGTTGTCCGCCCCATACTCCGTGCATCCTTTGTGAAAGATCTTTTATTAAAAAAGTTCATCTTTTAGAAAAAGTAGAGCTTAATTAAAATACTTACTACCGTTTAGGTGTCTTTCATCACCATGAATAACCGCGCTTGTAAAACTGCTTTTATTCACATTTACAACTCCGGGTTTTACTCTGTTTGTTCTCGCTTTTGCGAGCATAATAGCCAGTTATTGGCTTGGGTTGTAAGGTTTGTTAATAATTTTGAGATATATCCGTATGAATTTTTATTAGGAAAGCCGTTTGTTTCTTGACACAATCTTACTATCAATTTTTGTTCTTCAATTAAAATTATTAGCTCTTGAATTTCTTTTATTTTTGTACTTGATATATTTGCTCTAACCACTTGCATTGCAATCTCTCGCGATTTATTTTTTAAATCTGCGCCAATTGTAAACTTATTGCCCTTATTAAAATTTTTAACAATCTTTTCAAAATACACACAAAGATCAAAAGAAGACTTGTAAACTCCAAGGTTTTCGTAACTAACCATTTTTATTCACAAATTTTTTTTTCAAAACATATCAAAGTCACAACCCGCTGGGTTGTGACTTTGCCTGACAATCACAAACAAGACATCCGCTGGATGTCTTGATGGCTTTTGCCAAGCCCACGGCTTGTCAAAAACCCCTGGTTACTACTGGTCACGAACACAACGCACGTAGAGGCCCTTGGCCTTACCGTTAATGCCGATGCCCCCATAGTTCATAGCGATATCGTAAGCGCCGTCCGCCCCACACTCCGTACTTGACCAATAATAGTCTGCTATAAAATCAACCCAGGTTTCTGTGTATGGAAGATTATCTTTGTTTATATTATTATTCATACAAATGTTCGATTTTGTTTGATCAGGGCAAGCTAGCCAAATATCTGCTAATTGTGACATGCTTGGAAGATACCAATCGTCATAACCGTTAGAGTCTAAATTTTCACAATATGGGCCTGCGTCTGCCCAAGTTAAGGCTGTTGGAGAATCACTTGGATGAATATATAATTTGTCTCCTGAATTTGTTAAAACATATGGTAAAAGCACAGGCACTGCATAATAATTTGTTATGTTTTTTATGTCTAGATAGGTGTTGTCAGTTGTTTGTAAAACAAGCGTGACTTTTGAAGAAGAGTCTAGACCTAAAGAAGAAAAACCTGTTAGATCTATTAGATTTGAACCTTGCTTTAAAGTGTAATTTGAAGAAAGATTAGTGTCTGGAGTCTCGCCAGAATCAGATAATACTTTATAACTTGTAATTATGATATCACCAAAAGACTCAGAAGAAGGCGGAGAATAATTAAATTGTATTATGCCATCTTTTAACTGAGTTGGATAAACAAAAGAAACTGCATCAGATTTTGTTAACTCTATGCCTTGGGTTTTACTTAAAGAACTAGTAGTAAAAACTCTGCCCCAGTTTAAGACTATTGTTACAAGAATTACAGCAACTACTACTAAAAGAATAGTTGTAACAATTGGAGTGATTGCTTTTAATTTTTGATTTTTCATATTTATCTACTTATCTCCTATTTAAATTAACTAATAAAATAAATAGATGAAAGATATATATATATATATATTGGTTTTTCAGGCGGTTGTTTGTTTTTTGTTTGTTTAAAATGTTAATTACTATTATTTTAAAATTACTCTAATAACCATTTCCATAAAGGAATAAACTTAATGGTCTTATTTCTTATCTTTTCTTCTTTGTCTAAATCTTTTGTTATTATTATCCCTTCCTTTAACTTAAATTCATCTAGCCCAGAAAGTAAAGCATTAACTTCTCTTTCCTTTGTCTTAAGATCATTTAAATTATAACAAACTTGTATTAAAGAAACAACCTTGTTTTTTTCAAGCATTAAAAAATCAATCTCGCTATTAGATTTATCTTTCCAAAAATATATATCTTTGCCTCTTCTTTTTAGCTCTATAAAAACACAATTTTCATATAGTCTTCCAAGATTTTCAGAAAAAGAAAATGCCATTTTGTTTATTAATCCAGTATCTATACAATATATCTTTTTTGAATAATTTTCTTGCTTTTTAAAAGAATAATCGTATTTATTTAATTCAAATAACAAATAGGCATTAGACAAATAATAAACATAGTTTCGAATTGTATTTGAATTACCTAAATTAAACATCTTTTTTAGGGAATTATATGAAAATTCTTTAGCTATGTTTGACATTAAAAATATTGCTGTTTTTTTAAGAACAGAAACATCGTTTATATTATATCTTAATAAAACGTCTTTGTTTATTATGTCCTCATATATCTCTTCAAGTAAAGAGGTATTATTTTCTACTACTACTTGTGGAAAACCGCCTATTTTTAAATAATTTACAATTTCTTTTTCTATTTTTATTAGGTTTTTTGTATACCTGTAATCTAGATCTATTTTTTTAAAGTCTAAAAACTCTCTAAACGAAAAAGGATATAACTCTATATCTAGATGCCTTCCTGTTAGATAAGTTGATATCTCTTTACTTAATAACTCGGAGTTAGAGCCAGTTATATAAAATTTATTACCGGTTTCATATAATCTATTAACAAACTGGTCCCATTTTGGTTTTCCTTGTATTTCATCAAAAAAGAAAATATTTGTTTTATTAAAATTTGCTAAAAACACTTCGTATATTTTTTGATAATCTTCTATCTGTATATCTGATAATCTTTCGTCCGCAAATCTTAGATAATAAAACTTGTCTTTATAGTATTTATCCATTATCTGTAATAATAATATTGATTTGCCAGAGCGTCTAACACCAGTTATTACAATATTTATTTTTGATTTTATGTGGCTATCTATATCTTGGAGTTTATTTCTTGTAAAACCAAGTTCCATTTTTTTTAGATCTTCTGATTGATCAAGTATTATTCTTTCTATATATTGTTTATCCATAAATATAGTATGTTTAGTTAACTATATAAATATTTCTCTCAATGGGGAAGTTAAAAAAATAGAATTTCTCGCATTAAAGAAGAACACTTATAAATAAGCTCCAGATGCACAAGGTTTGGGTGGGCAAAAAACCCACTTGTTGCTGGCCTAGCTTTGCATTATTTTAATAGCTAATCTGTTTATGATTTAAAAAGCATTCGGAATAGACTCCGAATTATTTGGGCAAAGAAAAGAGAGGGGGCGATTACAAAAAAGCCTAAAGACTAGTGTTCTA
>DAOOON010000001.1:29513-31851 GCA_035387745.1 archaeon | reverse complement strand
TGGGCAAAGAAAAGAGAGGGGGCGATTACAAAAAAGCCTAAAGACTAGTGTTCTATAGCTTGATTGTTTATTTTAGCTTCTCTAAATAAAAAACTTTAGGTTATTATTTTATGTAATGACTAAAGAACTAATTTCTGAGATTTTAGAGACTAATGGATATTTATCACTAAACCCTGTGCAAGAAAAAGCAGCAAAACACATTGGAGAAAACCTGCTTGTTTGTGCTCCAACTGCGTCAGGGAAAACTACGATCTTTGAGATGTTTCTTTTAGATTTTGCGGTTAGAAGAAAAAAAAAAGTAATCTATATCTCTCCACTTAAAGCATTAACCTTTGAACATTATCACGACTTCAAAAAGAAATATGCAAAGAAGCACGATTTGAGATTTGGAATTTCTACAGGAGACCTTGATAGTTCTTCCAAAAACCTCTCAAGCTATGATGTTTTATTTCTAACATTTGAAAAATTTGATTCAGTTTTAAGGCATGAACCAGAATGGCTTAAAGATATTGGATTTGTTTGTATTGACGAGATACATGAGCTTGGTAGCGATCGTGGAACTACTCTTGAAATATTAATCACGCAGCTTAAAGTTAATTTCCCTAAAATTATTTTCTTGGGGCTTTCTGCCACCATCGGCAACTCACAAGCACTTGCTAAATGGCTGAATGCAGAACTAGTTACTAGTAACTATAGACCAATACCACTTGATATTGGAATTAACTATGGAAATAGTGTTTTCTTTGATGAGAGAAAAATAGAAATTGAAGCAACAGGAAAAGACGACAACCTTGGCGGCATAATTGCTGATACTTTAAAACTGAATAAACAGCTTATTGTGTTTTGCAACTCGCGAAGCAACACTATGTCTTTTGCAACAAAATATAGAGAGCTTGTTAAGAGATTTTTAAATGAAAACGAACAAACAGAACTGCGAAAAATTGCAAGAACAGCAGGAGACGCACTTGAAACACCAACCAAGCAATGTCTTTCTCTTTACTCTGACCTTCTTTGCGGAACAGCGTTTCATAATGCTGGGCTTGTTTACAAACAAAGACAAATTATTGAAGAAGAATTTAGAAACGGAAAAATAAAAATTATATTTGCAACACCAACACTTGCAGCAGGGATTAATCTACCAGCTTTTAGAGTTGTTATTACAACAGTTTACCGCTTCTCAAACGGCTCAATGGTTTTAATACCCATTAACGAATTTCATCAGATGACTGGAAGAGCAGGAAGACCAAAATATGACAGCAAAGGCGAAGCAATTGTTATAGTTAATAAAGAAGCAGATGTGCAAAGAGTATATAACTCATATGTTATTGCCCCACCAACAGATATCGAATCCCAATTATCAAAAATAAATAATCTTAGAACACAGCTATTGTCAATTATTCTTATTAATAACCTTAAAACCACAAAAGAAATACACGCATACATGGAAAAAACATTTTACCATTTTGTGTTCGGTGGAGACCAGGAGATTAAAGAAAACGTTTTAGAGATACTTGAAGAATTTAACGACTTTGGGTTTATTGAAAAGGCAAAAGAAGAAATTAAGCTTACAGAAATTGGAAAGAAAGTTTGCCTGCTTTATATTGACCCCCTTTCAGCTAACAACATCCTTAAGGATTTGGAAATAAAAGAAAAACTAAAAGACATTGAAGAACTGGAAAGATTGTTTGTGATTTCTAATACTAGCGAATGCTATCCGTATCTTAAAGTCAAGAAAGGAAAAGAAGACGATGTGTTTGAGGTTTTAGAATATTTAAAACCAAAGATTTATTTTGACTATGAAGACCTTAATCTTTTAGAAAAAATTACACTTTCCCAAATGCTAAAAGACTGGATAAACGAGATATCTGAAAACGATATCATTGAAAAGTACGGCACAACTCCTGGGCAAGTTCAAGAATTTATAAACAAGGCTATCTGGATAAACCACTGCACACAAGAACTAATAAAAACCACTAAGAAAAGCCTAAAGCTTTACAAGGAATACTCAGATTTAGAACTAAGACTAAAATATGGAATCAAAAAAGAACTTTTGCCTTTTGTAGAACTAAAGAATATTGGAAGAGTAAGAGCTCGAAAGCTTTTCTCCTCAGGAATCACAGGAATTGGAGACATAAAGAAGAACCCAGAAAAGTTTTTACAAACGATTGGAAGAATTGGGCTTGAGGCGTTAAAAGAATTAAAGATTGAGATTCCTGAAGCATATCAAGACAAAAAAGAAAAAACAAAAATATCTGATTTTTAAAAACTAACACCAACGATTATCTTCTGGCGCAGGCTTAATAAGTTCTCTAGCAAGATTTGTGGCGTAGTTGCCTTT
>DAOOON010000001.1:0-29413 GCA_035387745.1 archaeon | reverse complement strand
CTTCTGGCGCAGGCTTAATAAGTTCTCTAGCAAGATTTGTGGCGTAGTTGCCTTTGTCAAGAGTAAAGGATAAGGTCAAAGACAAAGAACCAGGAAGTTCTTCTTGGTTTTTCTCATCTTCTTTGATTTCTAAAAGTTGCAAATCATAAACTGGAATCCTTATTGGGCGATAATCACCTTTGCTGGAAAAGACTGAATGGTCTTTATTAAAGAAGGCATCAATCGTAACCCCTTCTCTGTCCAAGATTTCGTGCTCAATAACTCCAGCAAGACCTTCTGAGAATTTTGAAGAAAAGCCAAAGAGAGGAATTGCAACTTCATCATTAATTATTGTGTCGCCTTCAATCTTTTCAATTCCGTAACCTCTTTTTATTCTCTCGTTTATTATTTCATTAAAAAGATATGATTGATATGCGTGAATAAAAAGATACTGAATAGCTTTTGGTAAAGCTTTGAAAGCTCCGAGATAGTTGTCAGGATTGTTTGCTAAGTAGTTTAACATTACTCTCTCATAGCCTGTTCCACTAGGGAAATCATAAGCGTGTTTTTTGAAATTATTATCTTCTTTTAATTCGCGTCTTGCTTTTTGAAGTTCTGGAATTTCTAAATCCGTGGACTCTGTTAAATAGAGCATTACTGCATCTTTATAGTTATTTTGAAGAATTAATTTACCAACTCTGTGAGTTATATCTCTAACTCCTCCAAACCTCTGCTCACCAAAGTAATTGATAAGCCCGGTTTTTTCTATCTGTTTTTTAAAATCTAAAAATAATCTTTCTAACTCTTCTTTGGAATAACCATTTATTTTTCTAAAAGTTATTGTAAAACGATTTTGTTTTAAATCTCCAATATCTACTCTGTTCTTTGACCAAACCGGATTATAAATCTTAATTGTCTTAAAATAAAACTTTGAAAGCCTTTCCATGTTTGGTTCAAAAATAGAAATCCTCTGAACTGTTAAGGCTCTTTTGTCTTTTAAGCCAGCATAGCCAAATCTACTTTTACTTGTTCTTAAAAATCTTGACATCTCGTTAATTGCTGTAGTTGTTGAAAGATTGAACTTTTCCATATCTACAAGAAGCTGGTCGTTGTCTTTCTTTTCTTCAAAGATTTTTTGCCAATCCTGTTCTGGAACTTTCTTGTCTGGAAGATAAGTTAGGTTTGTAGAATAAGTATAGCCTATCTCCTCAACAACAAAATCCTCACAGAATTGCTTGATTCTTCCACCAACACCTTTTGTTGTTGTTATATATTTGAAATCCATAATTTTACTTATTTATATCTTAAAAACGAACCAAGACCACCAAAGGTATTTAGAAATTGATTTCCTTCTGGCGTCTCTATAGAAATTAAAACCACTTTTGTGCCAAAATTGTACGATAAATCAACAAGATATTCATAAAGATCTGCAATCTCTACCTCTTCTTCATTTGTTGAAGATTCGCAATATTGACAAGTTGTTGGCACAGTTACTTGCTTATTCTTATCTCTAATAACTTTAGGGGTAAACTGCCCACAAGATGTGCACTGATATTTATGTACACTCCATTCTAACCCTTCAGAAACAATAACTGTTTCAGCCTTTCCTTGCATAATACTTTCAATAACTTCATTATAACCATAGGTTGCAAGACCATTTGTTGCAACCTTTTCTATAAACTTATTTATCAGTTGTCTTTCTTTAATTATACTTGCATCTTTTAAAAGCTCTCCAGCTTTATCAAGCATTTCTTTTATTCCCGATTCGTCTGTATAGCTTGTATCAACTGTACCCATTATCATATTTTTTAATCTGTAATCCAATTCGCTTTCTTCTAAGAACTCATTTTTAGTCATTCCTGGCCCGCCAACAATTATTCCTTTTAGTTTTGGAATATCAACCATACTTATACTCATTCTTTCCCCAACTCGTCTATAGAAATCCTGCGCAGCCTTTTCTCTTAGTCTTTCAAATCTTACAGAAGACTGCCCACCTGCTCTAGTCTTACCAGGAACGCCACTAGTCTCATGAACAACTATGTGATAAGATTTGCCTGTTAAAACTGCAACAGTGGCTTCTCGCTTATCAATAGTAACTAGGCCATAAACTTCGTCAGTTAAAGACATATCTTCTAAAGGCGCGATATGAAACTCAGAATCACACCAATATAGTTTTGTAGTTAGCGGTTTTGGGGGGATAACGGTTAAAAGAACAACGTCGTTTTTTGCAGGATTTTCAGAAACATTACCAGAAAACAGAACAAGACCGGTTTCTGGGAGTTTAAAATCTATTTGTCTTAAATAATTTGTAAGTCTTCTTAGAGCTGCTTGAACATTTTTTCTAGTCTGTTGAGACTTAATGTTTGAGCTTTGTGAGATTTCATCAGTTAATTGCTTAGTAACAGATGACCTATCCGCATTCGGAGGAATATACAGGCTTATTAGTTGTGTACCATCGCCTTTGTAAGTCTTAATTTCTTTAAGTTTTTTCTTTAATAATAGAACTTGTGATTCATCCATAATATTACTCACTTATATAATATAGAAAGAAAATAAATATAAATTAAGAAGATTTATACATCTCTATTGCTTGCTTAAACGTCTTTTCATATTCTGAAATAACATTTTCCATCTTGTGTTTTTCAAGCAACTTCTTATTATTTTTTTTAAATTTAGAATATAGTTTTTTATTATCTATTAGTTTTATTGCTGCTTGAGAAAAAGCATTTTTATCATTTGAATTAACTAAGAAACCATTATAATTACTTTTGATTAAATTTTTAATTCCACTTTTATTTACGCCAACACAAACTAGCCCGTTTGCCTGCGCCTCAAGGACAGACAAGCCAAAGGTTTCAATTTCTGAAGCGGTTACAAATATATCACAAGCACCGTAATAGCCTTTTGTCATCAAGTCTTGATATTTTACTGCGCCAAGTAGCTTTACTGAATCCTTTAATTTTAGTTCTTTTATCTTTTTTAGAATTTCTTTCTTCTGTGGACCATCGCCGATTAATACAAGTTTTGTTTTTGGTCTTTTATTATGTATTTCTTTAAAGCAATCAAGAAGATATAAAAGATTCTTCTCGTAAGCAAGTCTACCAACAAACAACAAGGTCTTCCCTTTAGAATTAATCTTCTTTTTTATTTTTTGAATTTCTGATTTTGGAGAAGAGGATGTATCAAGGCCATTAGATATTACTTTTACTGGTCTTTTACATTTGTTTTTAAGCAATAATTCTTTTGTAAGCGCAGAGGGACAAGTTACAATCTGACAAGTATTATAATAAAGATTTGTGTATTTCCAAGCAAACTTTATTACAAAATTATAATTTAGTTTTAGGTGTTTTAAACATTCCTTCTCACAAATAAAGGTATGGTAGGTTCCCACAATTGGAAGCTTTAATTGCTTAGCAATAATTATCCCTTTTGCTGCAATTGTCCAAGGCGTTACAAAATAAACAACATCTATGTTATTGTCTTTAATAAACTTCTTTGTTCTCCGACTTATTGGAGAAACAATCTTTAGGCCTTTATAGATAAACCCGGCAGGCTTACTTGCAACATATCTTACTGTAATGTTTGGATAAGTAAATTCTTTTTCGCCTTTATACTTTGGGGCAACAAAATAGATCTTGTGACCTTTATCTGCAAGGCCTTTAGCAAGATTTAGAACTGCAGTAACTACTCCATTAATCTGAGGATAAAAATTATCAGTAAATATTGCAATATTCATATTAATAGCTATGCTCTTTTAAGCATTCGGTTTGATATGGGAAAGTTATCCAAATCTCATTATGTATTTCGTTAATTGAAAAATCTGGAACGAAATTTTTGTTTTTCTTTCTATAAAATAAACAAGCAAGCTCTACAGACGTTACTGCCTTATTTTGTTTTATGACTTTTATAATATCTTGAACTACAGGTTCCATAACATCATCAACCAATAGCACTCTGCCTTTTACTGGATAGATTGAAGAAATTGTGCCTACCGTATATTTGTCTCCCAGATATTTTGCAGAAATTACAGCTAGTGGCTTATTAAGCATTTCAGAAAGAATCTTGCCAAGGAAAAGGCCACCACGACTTACACAAATAACAATATCTATTTGCTTATCCTTGTTCTTTTCTTTAATTTTTTTAATAAGCTCAAAAGACAACCCCTCAAGCTCGTTCCAGGACATAAAATACATAATAATAATTAAAACCAAATACTTAATAAATATATTTTATTAGATTAAATCATCAAGCTCTTTATTGTTTTTTTCTTTTTTGTCTTCAAAGGACTTGGCTAGGCCCGATAACGAGACATCAAGATGAGATTCTTGTGATTTTCTTTTTCGCACTTTAAAAAAAACAGGATAACTACTGGCTTCTCCAACAATTAAGGCTTCGCCAACCCTTAGAGAAGTTATCATATTAATGGAATTTTGATCAAGGCCTTCACTTGATTCTCCGATATGTTTAAGGTCGTAAGGATTTGTTATTCTTAGAATTATGTGAGTGTTAGCTTGAGAAAGAATTGTTGTAGAAAGCTTAACTGGCCTTTGAGAAATTAGCCAAACGCTTGCTCCAAACTTACGACCTTCTCTAGCAATTGTCTCTAGTATGTTTTTTGCTAAAGCATTCTCACGACTTGCCATCTCAGGAGCATACTGATGTGCTTCTTCAACAATCAAGGTAAATGGCGGAACAGAATTATTTTCCATTCGCGCTCTAAATAATTTGTTAGCAAAATAATAAAGAATAATTTGCTTTTTCTTTTTGTCAATTTCTCTTGAGAGATCAATGATTGTTAGTTTGCCTGGAGAAACAATATCATTAATTGAAGGATAATCAATCTTATCAAATAACCTAAAACGCTCAAGATCAAGAAGCCTGTCTCTTAGATTCTTTAACGTCTTATCGTCTTCTCCTGAATTTTCTATTTCTTTAACAATGGTTGAAAGAGAATAAGGACCAGCACCATGCTTTTTATCCTCATTTAATTTTGTTATAACTTTTGAAAGCCTTATTTTTTGAGGAGCAGTTAGTTCTGGAATTAATGTAGAATAGAAACCCGCAGAAAGACCAGTACAACCAATCTTAACGTCCTTTGAATCTATAAGCGTGACTTTAGAAGAATAATCTATCTTTTCTTTATCTGTTGGTTTTTGAGCAAAAGACGAATACTCGCCATGAGTATCAAACAATACTACCGCAATTCGACCTTGCTCTTTTGTTCGGTCCAAAAGCTCTTCAATAATTACAGAAGTTAGATAACTTTTACCTGCACCAGACTGTGCAAGGATTGCTAAATGCTTTTGAAGAAGTCTATCAACATTAAGAGTAACATCGAGATGTGGATGCTCTATTGCGCCTAAGAAAACTCCAGACTTATCAAAATGCAAAAACTTAGAAAGCACTATTGGATCTGCAAGAAAAACCTTCTGTCCAGGAGAAACCGGGAGATTTGTTCTTGTAAAGCCGTTTGCAACAGAATAAACGCCAAGAGGCTTAACAATGGCTTCTAAAAACTCCCACTCGTCGCTTGGGAATAATCGTTTTATATCTATGTCGTTATTTTCAAAATCCTTAACAGAATCAGAATTTTCAAAATATCTATTTCTTTTTATGACATCTGTTACTATACCAATAAGAGAACCTTGAGAATAATCAATCTGAATATATTCTCCTTTAAAGACGTCATTTTTAGTGCAAACAAAAGATAGCTTTGTGGTTGATGGACCGTCAAGCGTTGAAATTACAATCCCTTTTTCTTCTTTTGTTGTCATAATATCACTTTATTAAATATTTTTTTCTATAGCTTATCAAAAGATCCTTTACTTTAGGATCCATTTTGTGCTTTAATAATTCTATAACTAATGTTTTATATACTGAATTAATATTATCTTTATTTTTTGAAATGCTTTGCGCCTGCTGGGATAACGCTCTTAAAATATCGTTTGCTCTAGTGTTACGGTCTCTCTTTTTAAAATCAATCAATTGCGCAAAATCCATATCTATTGGAATTAATGACCCGCTTTTGTGGTGTGCAAACAAATCTGCCACAAGGCCAAGCGAACTTTCTTTCATAAATCCACTTTCGCCAAGCTTAAGTAAACCCCAAGTATATTCTGAAATATTTAATTTATTTATAATCACGTCATTATTAGGTTTTAATTTAGATTTACCATTCTTGACAAAAGCTTGAGAAACCAATACCCATTCTGGATCTTTGCCTTTCTCTTGAATCTTTACCATTGCCATCTTTGGTATCATCTTTGCTTTTCCTATCTGTCTGTTAGGAAAAACAACGTCGTGCTCTAATTCTATTTGCCTTAGCGCATCAATAACGTGCTGATACTTCTTTGCAGAAAAATCATCTAATTTAAGAAGCTCATTAAATCTTTTTATTGCAACTCTTTTCTTAGAGCCGTCTTTAAAAATAATTGTTCCAAGAAATTGTTCATGAAGTCCTTCTCCAATTTTTAGAGGTTTTCCTTTAGCATCTTTTGAAAACTTTAATTCACTAATAAAAGAACTATTAAAATTAGAAGAATCTAATTTTTCAGTTGTAACTCTGTGCCTAACGATTTTTATTTCTGCATTAACTGGCGGTTTTCTGATTTTTACTAACCTATGCATTTAAAAAAATCACCTAATATAACTTACTGGTTCTTCTTTTTTCTTTTGTAATTCTTTTATCTTGTTTTGAATCTCTGTAAATGATTCTTCGATCTTTTTTGCTTGAATATCTATTCTTTTCATATCTACTTTAAAATCAAAGAGAGCGCAAATAACTCCAACAACGCTCCTTGCAGAACCTTGATCACCAAAAATTAGTTTTTGATCAGTTTCTCCCATAAAACAGCAACCAGAAATCTTGTGATTATAATAAGCAACGCCCACAAGAAGCCCAGCAACACCAGAAATCAAAGTGTCGCCTTGAGTATCATCAAAAATAATATTATCTGTCTTTTTCTTTTTTAGTCTTTCTTTAGTGTCTTTATCGCTGGATACTGCTAGAACTCTTGGTTTTTGGTTTAGTCTTTTCTCGCCGATATTTAGGCCAGCAAAAGTATAGATCTCTTTAACCCCTTGCTTTTTTGCAAACTCAGCAAGACTTTCTGAAAACTCATAATGCTCTTGGCTATTAGAGATACTTGTTAGGTTTGGCTGAACTGGCCCTGCTACAAAAAGAAAATCCCTTGACTTTCCTTTGTAAAGATAAATATTATCAGAAATCATTTCTAATAATGATGCTTTTGCATGAACTGCGGGAGGAAAAGTATCAGAAATAATTGTTGCATAAAGAGTTGCTTTTGGTTTTAATTCTGAGATTAAATAATCAATTGCAATCTTGCCAACAAGACCAATACCTGGTAACCCCACAAGCATTACTGGGTTTCTTAGTTTTTGAGATTTAAGAACATCAATTTTAGTTGCCATGTTTTAAACACCATTAATTAGCTTTGGATTTCTCTTGAGGAATTATTTTTATGTTTGAGCCCTTTAAAGACTTCTCAAGTTTATTAGTAACCTCATTAAACTGTTTTGAAGCAGTCTTATAGTCTTTTGCTGTAACACTTAATTCGTATCTTCCTGCAGAAACATAAGTAATGCTAACATATTTATGCTCATCTGTTATTTTCTTTAATGCTTTTTTAATAATTTCAATTCCGTTCTCTGTTGAATTAGAAATCTCTAGAGTGCCTATTATTTTCTTGTCTTTAATTGTTATACTTTTTGAAAGAATATCAACTAATTTTATAGTATATTTTTTATCAATCTCTGGAAAGCTGTCTATTCCGTTCTTTAGAATATGAATAAAACCACTATAAAGACTTGTTTCTTTCTCTAGAATTGGCTCAGCAACAGCAGACCAAACCTCTTCATCACTGACTTTTAATTCTTTTGCAATTGCAGATAATAGGCTTTGCGCTCTTTTAAACAAACGATAGTCTGAAATCTTTCTTTTTTCTTCTGCGGGTGTCACTCTATTAAAAGAAAGATCAATTTGATTTTTGTAATTGTCTATGTGAAGAACTTTTGCTGCTCTTATCTGGTTTGTTTTAGCGTGGTTATGTATATTCTTTACCCAAGTTGAAGAAACTTGAGAAACATGGATGAACCCTTCAATATTATCATATTCTAATAGTTCTACAAACACTCCATAGTCTGTAACCTTTGTGACTTTACAAATCACGGTATCTGAAATTTTTGGATATTCTGTCATTATTTTTCACATTTTAATTATTCTATTTTTTGAACAATATTTTTTGAAGAAAGAATCAAAAAAATATTTTCTGGAATCTCGCATATTGCGTCTTTATCAAATGGCCCATATTCTTGCATGTCTGAACCAATAAAAGAAGGAATACTTGAAAGGGCAGTAACCTTTACTAAAGGCACGCGTTTTTCTTCTTTCTTTGTCTTTGTACCAAACAGACTCTCTGTGTATTCTGCTTGCTTGTCAAGAAGCTTTTTAATATCTTTAACAAAATCAATTTCAAAATCAATTAAGTTATCTTCTGAAAGATCGTTTGTTCTACTATATGTTAAACAAAGATTAAGACATTTCTTTAATCTCATTTCTCTAATTTTATTTACTGTTTGCTTTAACATTTCAAATTTTTTTAAATCCGCCGGAGATAGACTTTCAAGAG
The DNA here is from genome assembly GCA_035387745.1 of archaeon. Lineage (GTDB taxonomy): Archaea > Iainarchaeota > Iainarchaeia > Iainarchaeales > CSSED10-239 > JAKQTP01. The sequence goes on along the minus strand of DAOOON010000001.1, from coordinate 20,786 downwards.
CAGAAAGATATTTTGTTTTTTCTAAAGTTAGATATTTTTTAAGTTCTTTATAAAATGACGCATCAAGTTTTGTTAGTTTTGGTGACTTTGTCTCCAGTCTATAAATTCTAGATAATTCATCATAATCAACTTTGTAATCCATCATTTTAATACCCCTTTTAATAATAAATAAACGCTTGCATACTCTGGGAGTTCTATTTTCTCTCCTAGACTATACGGCCCAAATTTTTTCTCAAGCAATCTAAACTTTGGAATGGGTCTTGTCACTTCTCCGTTTCTTTCTTTGTCTGGTCTGAAAAGAACAGGGTCTGCAAAAGGATCAAAATGTTCTAGTGCCTCTCTGTCCTTAATTTTACTGGAAAGAAGCCCTGTTCCACCATGAATAGTATCTGGCATTCTCATTATCTTGAAGATGTCATTTGATGTTGGATCAATTCTAAAACTAAGTTTAGAAATTGCTAAAGCTAATAAATCCTCCCAAAATTTGGCATCTTGTTTTGAATCGCTTGAAAAATTGTGCCATAATATATTATTATACATCTTATTTAAAATAACTTCTTTATGCTCTAAAATTTTAGAAGCCCGTATTTTTGAAAAACCAAAGTCATTCCTTAATTGTGCTTCTGTCATATTTGATATATAATCTTTTAAAAATACTAATAACTTGCCTGCCCAACCGTTATTTGTATCTGGGTTTGGGCAATACCATTGTTTGCCTTTGTATTCAAAGCCTAGTTTTTCAAGACTTATATCTTTACCTAAAATATAATTAATCATTTGTATTCTTGAAGATTTTGATAATAAAATTATACTTTTATCTGTAATTCTTAGATGATAGCCTTTTGAACCAGAAAAACTTATAATAAAGCTAGTAGCATCCAGTTTAAATTCAGTTTCTAAAAAATCTATTAGTCTTAATGTCTCTGCTTTTGCATGCCCCAGACACTTATCACAAGTCCATTCAATAACCTCTGTTTTTCCTTGGCATTCTGGACAAGCGTCCTTGTGTCCTCTGCCATTGGCCTCACAAGTAGGACAAAACCAAACATCATGTTCTTCTTTACAAGGAAGATTAAAATCATCAGCATCAAACTCATAGACGATGTCGCTGCCTTCAAGAATCTTATTTTCCATTGGTCGCCTTTCTGGATATTTATAGTAGGCTGTAGAATAAGAAATATAAAACGGGGTTTTGTCAACTAAAAATCTATTTAATTCTGTATTATTTGAAAATGCAAGATGCCTGGCACTTATTTTTTTTCCAAAATCACCAATACCCACTTCTCTTTTTTCAAGAGCAATAGTGCTTGTAACTGGATTATGTGCATAATAGCTTCTGAAAAGATCTCTTAGATAAGAAACAGTGAATTGAGAAATTTCAGTACTTGCCATATATAATATATGTAAAACAAGTATTTTAAAGTATTAACTTGAAAAATCAATAAAATGAACCTTTTTTATAATCAAAGGCATGACCAGGATGAGAAAATGGCCTTATTATTATGCCCCATTTCTTCTCTATATCCACAAATATTTCCCGTAAATCCTTTGTTTTTGAAACTTTTAATCTTTTTTCAAAATCAAAATCTTTTTCTATCATAGTATTAAGATACTTTCTTACTTTTCCACTTTCTGGAATAAAAAATAAATCTGCATTAAATTTTTCAAAAGGAATTATTTGTCTGCCATTTCCTCTTGCAAATTCCAGATAAGAATCATAAATATGGCTTCTTAATTGATTATTTAGCGCCTCTTTTTTAAAAAGAACATGAACTCTCCCAAGCTCTTCTCCATTCTTAAAATGAATAGAAGAAACCACCGCTCTATTCTTCTTACCACTGGTTGTTAAATAGTCGTCAATCCAGCCAAGAAAATCATGAGGGCTTGGTGTTGATTCTGTTGCTAATTTGGGATTACAAAGATGTGTGTGTATTTCTGTATATTCTCCAGTTGTATATTTGTGTTTTTCATCATATTTTACTTTATATTTATCTATTTTAATAGTTTTATCAATAAATTTCTCGCGCGGTTTTTTATAACCAAATATCTCGTGTTTGGTTCTTCCAGGAACTGATTCAATCTGAGATTTAAATGTTGTTCTTTTTATTGGCATATTATTCCTCTTTTACAAACGATACACCGTCATTTTCTTTATCTCTTTCAATTATGTATTTACTTGAGTTTGAAGTTTCTAATAACTTTTGGTCATGAGTTATTATAAAGATTTGCTCAACTAGCTCTGGAAGCTCTTTATCTAGAATAGAGGAGAGCATAGTGATCGTCTTACTATCAAGATTATGAGTTGGCTCATCAAGAATCAAAAGACCTAGTTTTTTTGTTAAAGACAAGGCAATCGCAACCCTTATGCTTAATGCAGCACAGGTTCTTTCACCGCCAGACAACAGACCTTCAACTCTTATCCATTCTTTTTGAAGAGTCAAGACTTCCAAGACATAATCGTTTTCTGCTCTAAGCCTTGCAGAAAGATAATCGCCATAAGGATAGACTTTTGGCCATATTATTTCAAGTGTCTGATTGATGTTATCAACGAGCACCCTTCTTAAATGCTCTTGGCTGTTCTCAAGAGCAGCGACAAAAAAAGTCATATCTTTTTGTTTTGTTTCTAATTTTGTTATTATTGCTTGCTTTTCTTGAAGCTGTAAAGATAATTTTTCATATTGTGCTTTTGTGCTTTCTAGATTTTTTATTATTCCTTGTATCAAAGATATCTGCACTGCGTTGTTGTTTAACTTTTCTTCTTGATTTATTAGATCTGCAAGTAAAGAGAGATAGTTGTTGTCATCATAGCTTATATTTGAAAGTTTTTTAGAAAAGAAATCTTGTTTTTCTATAATACCTGACAATTGCTCTTTTTTAGTTTGATAATCTATTGCTTGAGTTATTGAATCGATTTCTTTGTCAAGCACAGAAATGTCTTGAGGCTTACCAAGAGCCTTTTCTTGTTCTTCAAGTTTCTTCTTTTCTTCAAGTATTCTTTGCTTTCTATCCATTAATAAATGCTGCTCACTTGCTTTTCTTTCTTTTATCTGAAGCAGACTAAATTCTTGCTTAAGAGATAACTGCGCCTTTTCAAGCACAAGGACATCGTTTATTAATTTTGCGTTTAAATCTTTTTTTAATTTTAATTTTTCAGAAATCTGAAAATCAGATAATTGAGAATCACATACCGGGCATTTAGAAAAGCCCTTTTCAAGCTCAAATATGGCTTTTAGGTTCTCGGATTTTTGAGAATTAAGAATTGCTTGTTTCTGAATCGTGCTATTGATTTCTTCAGAAAGCTTTCCTTTTTCTAGATTTATTTTTGATAAATCTAAAGAGACGTCGAGGGACTTATCTATCTGTTCAAGCTGATTAGCAAAAATAAAAAGTTGAGACGCAATTGATTTTAGCTTGGTCTCTTGCTCTTGGATTTCTTTTAATTGCTTTTGTAAAATTTGTTTTTTCTCTAAAAGCACATCTTTAGACAATAAAAAGAAATTCGTTTTTTGCGTTTCTAAAAAACTAAGCTCTTTTGAGAGCTCTTGTTCTCTATAATCTAAAATTTTTATCTCTTGATTAAGAGAATCATACTCGGCTTTTTGCACTTTTAAAATCTCAACTTTAGATTTTAGGCCCTCTTCTTTGGACTTAAGATTACTTGTAGAATCTAAAAGTTGTTTTATCTTTTCTTGGTTTTCTAAAATGCTTTTTTCTGTGTCAGAAATATTAAAAGACGAAATTTGGCTTTTTAATTGTGCAATCAATCTTTGAATGGCATCAAGTTCTGTGTCAAGATAAGACTTTAAAGCACGAGAATTAACTTTTATTTTCTCAAGATTATTGATACCAAAAAGAGTATCAAATTGCTCCTTTCTTTTACCTGGAGCAATCTTAAGGAAATAATCAATCTCGTTTTGCTCGCTATAGACAATCTTAACAAAAAGATCATAGTCAATACCTAAAATCTCAGAAACTCTTTCATTAACATCTGTTTGCTTTGGGCCAGCTATCAATTTATCTTCAAGGAAAAGCTTAGCGATATTTACTTTCTCAGCAAACACCTCTCTTTCTATTCTATAGTTTTTAGAATCGTGTTCAAACTCTAATCTTAGCTTTGCTTCTTTTCTTTTTACTGGCTTAAACATTATGGTTTCTGCTAAAGTTATTTTTCTATTCTGAAGGGATGGAAAAACGCCATAAAGAGAATAACAAATTGCATCAACTATGCTAGATTTCCCTGCCCCGATTTTGCCTACTATTATGTTTGTGCCTTTCTCAAAGGAAACTTTTGTGTTCTGGTGCGTTTTCCAGTTTTCTAGAACTATTGATTTTATCATATCTAATATATTTGTGTATATTCTGTTTTAAATAACTATTTCTTCAAATTTACAAAAAACTTAAGGGTCTGGATTTATAAACTAGAAAACCACAGAAATATCTATGAATCTAATAAAAGATTGTAAAGGACAAATCTCTGCAGAAATGATAATACTTTTAGCAGCAATTGTTGCTATAGTTCTTGTCATTATCACGCAATTACAAAAAACCACAACAAAAGCAAACACTACTGTTGAAAAAACTTCAGATAAGATATTTGACAAGATATCAGATATTGAATAAATATGAAAGGGTTTGTTACTTTAGAATATGTTTTGTTGATTGCAGGAATTATCTCTGTTCTTGGCGCAAGCATTATTGGAATCATTAATCTTTATAATAGAAATATAACGGCTAATGACAACTATAGACTAAAAGGCTTCTGTAAAGATCTAAAGGCAGAAATCGAGTTATTTGAAATCATGCCCGAAGGAAAGATTGAGATTGAGCCTGGCGCACTTAGTGCTTGGCAAATAGAGAAAAGCAATAACAAGATAACTTTGAAAAACAACCAGAAGACCTGCGAGATTAGAACTACACTTTCTATTAACTGCACAATAACAGAAATCACAGAAACGCAAAAAATAACATTAACAAAACAGAACAATATTTTAAATATTGATTGAAATACTTATTATTTATGGAACTTAATGAAATAATGCATCTACTTTTCTTTCCTGGAATTGTTCTGCACGAATGCGCACATGCTCTTGCTTGCTTAATGTTTGGTGTAAAGATAAAAAAAATTAAGTTTATTGATAAATCTGGCGGCTATGTTGTGCATGAAGACTCCAAGGACTATAAGATAATTATTATTTCTTTATTTCCGTTTTTCTTTAATATCTTTATTTCATTAATTTGCGCAAGCATCATAAAAGTTACAAGCGAGCCATTCTATATCTTTTTGCTTATCTGGATTGGAATTGGGGCTCTTTTCTTCTGTGTGCCAAGCGACCAGGACACAGACAATTCTTTTGATGCTATCAAAAGGACATATACAAAGAAGCAGAGTATCTGGTGGTTGCTATTAAAGATTGTTTTTTCGCCTTTCTTTCTTTTATTAATCATAATCTTAGCATTATTCAAGATATTTGATAAAGTCATAGCAATAAGGCTAATACTTGTGGGATTTTGGCTATATCTCTTAGTAATCTAAAAAGAATAATATTTAAACCTTATCTCTACTATATATTATATAGACAAAAGGACCTTATTTTAGTTCTATAATAATTAAACAAAAGATTAATATGGTTTCAAAACTTACAAAATATGAAATAACTAGATTAATATCTGCTAGAGCACAGCAAATATCCTGCGGGGCGCCGGCTTTAGTAAAGGTACATAAAGACAGTACAGCTTACACTATAGCAAAAGACGAGTTTGATACTAAGACTATACCGCTTGCAGTTATTAGACACATAAACAATAGTAAGGTTGTAATCACAGTAAATTAAGGAGAAATTAACCATGGGTAAAGCAATGTCAAATAAAATAAAAGCAAAAGCAAAGATAATATATAACGAGTTTAAAGAAGACTTTGGTACAGAATTTAAAGCAAACAAGGAATTTATAAAAACCATGAATCTTCCATTATCTAAATTAACAATTAACTTAATGTCTGCTTATATTACTAGAACAGTAAAGAAAGAAAAAAAAGAACAAGAAGCATTAAAGATAAAAGTAGATCCTAATGCAATTCCTACAAGAAAACCAATAAACAGAAACATAACACACTAGTTGTGTTTATTTCTCTTTTTCTTATTTTAAAAACTTAAAGGATATCTTAAAGTGGAGATTATTCCGCCAAAAGACCTTAAAGACTTAGAGACTTCGTGCTCTTCATCAACAATATGCACTTTTGTTTTAACAATATCTGCTTTTCTAATAAGCTCTTGAACCTTATCAAGTTCTGTCTTCCATAGCTTTTCAGAAACCATAATGCTTTCGCAAGCGCCGACATCAAGTGCTTTTGACACCTCTTGTAAACCGTATGCAACTTTATTATTGTTCTTTCCTAGATTTTCAAGAAAGCTATCAAGAACCTTTTGTTCTTTGTAGATTATTGAGTTTTCAAAAAATCTAGAAACTTCTTCTTTAGAGAATAACTCGTTGATTGAGGACTTGTTAGTATTTTGAATTGATAATTCTAAAATTTTTAAAGAACTTTTCTTTTGTTTAATAAATTCAGAAAGCTTAGATCTTGTTGCACCAGGACCAGCAATAATAATCTGACAATCATATCTTGAAACTATTGAAAAGATTTCAGAAAAGAAACTAGAAAAATCAAAATCAGAAGAATATCTTTTGCCAGGCTTTCCTGAGTCAATCACTGCTATATCTTTTATGCCAATATTTGTAAGCTCAAAAATATTTGACTTCTCATCATCAAGAGCAATCAAAAGAATAGAACTTGAAAAAACAGAACTATTGTTCTCAAGTAAATCCAATTGATGAGAGAAGAAATGTGGCTTTTTTAGAGTGTAAGATTTAGAAAGAGAAATTTCAAGAGTATGGTACTCGCCAAGGGGCGCAAGCTCTTCAGGCTTACTATCAATAATCTTACCAGTAAATCTTAAAGAATTAAGCTCTTTAGAAAAATCAAACTTCTCAATAGCAATAGAAACAAAGACTGGTTTTCTTGTTGATTCGTTGTCTGCTTCGTTACCGCGTATTCGCCTATAAGAAGAACCAGAAACAACATCCCCTAAATCAGTAATAGACTTAATAACCCAGAGGTCCTCAAGAGTCTGAGGAATAAAAATAACTTTTCCGTCCTTTTGTAAAGAAAGAATATTCATAACTATCCATTAAATTTTAAGATAGTAGAGAGGGTATCTACTATTCTCTGGATTACTTAATAATTTTTCCTCAGTTATTTTTCTTTTAGAAATAAACTCAGAGAACTTTGCTTCTGAACCAGGCTTTATCTCTAAAAACCCAAATTCTTTTAATTCCGGATATTTTGCAAATATCCAGGTTTTTATAACAATCATCTCGCAGCCTAAATTTCTGGAATTTTTAATTGATTTCTCTAGTAAATCTCTATATTCTTTTGGATTTATTTCTTTTCTTTTCTCTGTTTTTCTTAAATCAAATAAACTAATTATTTTCCCTTTCTGCCTATAAGTTATGTGATAAGACCCTGCTTCTTTAGAAATCCAGTTACCACCTAAATAATGATAATTGCCATTATTTGGCTTTTCTTTTTTTAATGTTTTTATTTTATCTAAAACTATTTTTTCGGATTTTGGTTTTTTACTAAATAATTTCCTTAAAATTTTCATGTATTTCACCATTTAATAATCTAGTAAATCTTCAGACATATATTTTGGAACTTCTTCTCCTAATAACTTTAAAATTGTTGGGGCAACATTAGCAATCGATGACTCGTGATTGTCTGCTCTTAGTTTGTGTTCCTTATTAGAAATTAATATAAACGGAACTTTATTAATACTGTGGCATGTCACCTTATGATCAGAGGTTATCATCTCGTCGCAGTTGCCATGATCTGCTGTAATTATTACTGTAGTGTTATCTAGATTAACTCTTTTCATTATCTGCTCAAGACACTGATCAACAATCTCTAGACCTTTTACTGTTGCCTGAATATCTCCTGTGTGCCCAACCATGTCTCCATTTGCAAAATTAACAACAATTAACTTATAGTCTTCATTTAATTTATCTATAAGCCTTTGAGTAATAATTTTTGCAGACATCTCTGGCTTTAGATCATATGTTGCAACACTTGGAGAAGGCACAAGTATTCTGTCTTCTTTTTTATAAGGATGTTCCTCGCCAAGATTGAAGAAATAAGTAACGTGAGCATACTTTTCGGTTTCTGCAATTCTTAATTGTTTATAACCAAGTTCCGAAATAATTTTACCAAGACCTGCTTTTTGCTTTTCTGGAGGAAACAAAACTTTTACGTTTTTAAACTTTGAGTCATACTCTGTAAAGCTTAAAAAATTTAAAAACATCTTCTTTGTCTGGAACTTGTCAAAAGACTTATCCATTAACATCTTTGTAAACTCTCTTGCTCTGTCGCTTCTGAAATTAAAAAATATTACTGTATCATTGTTCTTGATTAAACCGTTTTCATTAAATAACACAGGTGGCAAAAACTCATCAGTAATCTCTTTTGAATGGCAATACTCTATGTAACTTAAAGGATCAGAGGATCTTTCGCCAATACCATTAACAATTAAATTATATAATTTCTTTTGCCTATCCCAACGATTATCTCTATCCATGCCATAATATCTACCGCAAATGCTTGCTATGTGTATCCTGTTATTTCCTGCAATTCTTTTCAAAAGCTCAGAAACAAAAAGCTTTGAAAACTTAGGATCAACATCTCTACCGTCTGTAAAAAGATGAAGATAAACTTGAGAAAGATTATTGTGTCTGTTAATAACTTCAAGCAAAGCAAAAAGATGATTGATTGAAGAATGAACTCCGCCGTCACTTAATAAGCCAACAACATGAAGCGCCTGAAAACCTTTTATCTTTTGTAGCTCTGCGTTAAGAACAATGTTTTTATAGAACTCGCCAGTTCTTATGGCCTTATCGATTCTAACAATTTCAGAATCTATAATTCTTCCAGCACCAATAGTAAAGTGGCCAACTTCTGAAGAACCCATCTGCTTTTTTGGGAGCCCAACATACTCTTCGCTTGCGCCAAGTAACATATTTGGATAGTTGGTTCTTAGAGAATTAAAGATTGGCATGTTTGCTAAAGTTACTGCGTTCCCTGGATATGGCTTATTGATTCCAACACCATCTAGAATTATCAATAATAATTTATTGTTGTTAGTTTTCTTTTTTTTAAATCCAAACATAATATCTCATTTTTCTCTAATTATTATTAAATTATCTGCAAACACTTTAAATTTAATTGCCTTCTTATAACCTCTTTTTGCAAGGTATTTTTGGCAGTTAATTATAATTTCTTTTATTTCCATAGGGGTACTAAATACTATCGGATAAAATCTTGCAAAGCCGCCGGGTTTTAACAGGCTTGCAACTTTTAAAATTACAATTTCTGGTTGATGTGTATGAGAAAGTGGACCAAATCTAGAATAAACGTAATCGTATTTTCTTACCATTTTTAAATGATTCATATTTTCAAATATATTTGCTGCTGTTAATTTCTCTGGAGAATAATCTTTTCTAATTATCTCTTTTGCCTCGGGAGACAAATTATTGGTTAAACCTAATGTGTCTATTCCTATTTTTGTGCCCTTTAATTTCTCATTTAATAATAACACTTCTGCTCCTTCTCCTGGGCCCAACACCATGATATTTATAGGGGTTTCCCTTTTTTTTAAGGCCCTAATATCTGTATTTAATCCTCTTCTTGTTAATATTCCTTGTAATTTATATTTAGAAATATCTCTGCCTGGTTTGTCCCAGGTATCTGTTAGATCTCCTTCGATAATGCCCTGAACGTCCATATCTCCATCAATTCTTCTTCGGCCACGTTCATCTATTAATCTCTCATGAATAGGCGACTTTGCTCTTAATATTTTAATTTTTGATGGTTTCATGTTTTTTCTGTTAGATTTTGTTTTCTTAATAATTGTAAGGGATGCTTGACTTTACAGTCTGCTACACACAAATCATTTGACTTTAAAGTTTCACAATTACCTATAGAATATTTCTTTTCAATAATCTTTTTAATCTGATAGCCCGCAATTCTTTCATCAAAGTTTGGTGCGTTTTTATAAATATTTATAATGTCGTCATAAGTATAACCAACGCCTGCTAGAAAAACTGCCAAGTGGTAGTTACCGATATGCGACAGCTTCTTTCCTGACAAGAGATCATTATATAATTTATCAAAGCATGGTGGGAAATCCCCATTCGAAAGCTTACCAGAAAACCTATAATCCAAATCTTCCCTGGCTTTCTGAGTTGACAAAAAATGCTTTTTTACAATTTCTGAAATCTCCAGAAAAGATTTTGGAATCTCTTTTTTGTTTATTTCTGTGGTTCTTAATATTCTTTTCTTTAGGACAACAGACAGAAACTCTAGAAGCGCGTCTTTACTTGGAAAGAAAATGTTTCCTTCTTTAAGGTTTGTGTATTGTAGCTTATAGTCCTCGCCTAAATCTAAAGTCAATAGGTCAATCAAAGATATAAAGTATTGTTCTTTATAAGAATCATAAAACAACTGAGGACAAACATCTGTGATTATTTCTTTAAGATTTTCTAAATCTTCTCTTTTAGAAAAATACATAAATCTTTTTTGATAATAGTTTGCAAAGCTTTGAGTTAATGGCGTGTTATCAATTATTGAAATAATAATCTTAGATAGTGGATAAATCATAACATAGCTTGTCGCAATAATCTCATCATCAATCTTTGAAATATTAAACCAATATTTCTCTAGATTTTTATAGTCCTGGTTAATTTCATCAATTAAAAACTTTTTAACCTTTTCTAAAACTTTATAATCCACTGATAGCAAGTCAATTCTCTTGCTTGAAATATATTCCTTTGCCTGTTTAGAGAAAGGAAACCTTAGAAGATAATTGTAATCTTGCATAAATATATTTATACACGTAAAAATATATAAAGATACAAGAAAACTAGATAAAATAACTAGCTTCTATTAGCGCACCAATTAAAAGTAAAACAATTGAAGCAATAACCAAAAGGATTATGTCCTTAATTATTACCCATCTAAACTCTGTAAAGAACAACCCCTTCATTAGATCTCTTGCAAAGATTGCACCAGCAAGACTTATTAATATATAAGCAAGAACCTCCGGAAGGCCGTGAGGGATATAGCCAATAAGCGTGACTAAGGCATTACCAATACCTTCAAAAATTCCACTAACACCTACAACACCGCCAAGATTAACAAGAATATCATTAGCTATGGCTGTTGCTAAAATTGAAGCATTCCACGCAATCAAATAAATTGCACCAGCACCATAGAATAAAGATAATAGACCTGCTCTTAATACAACTCCTAAATTATTAGAAAATATAAGATTAAAAGCATTAGAAAAGGCGTTATTGTTTTTTAATTCAGTACCTGAAATCTGGCCAGTTAGAGAACTACGAGAGTCTGTAATTTTTTCAATTTCTGATAATTGAGTTGCAAAAATTTCTTCTCTTGTCTCTGTGTTAACAACAAAGAAAATAAAAGTAAAGGCCACAAAAACACCCAAAAACACATACAAAAGCTGTAACATTAAAGTCTTGTGTCTTTGAAAGAAATTAGAGGAATAATTAAAAAGATAAGAATTATATGAAAAAAGTTTAGTAAAAATAGGAATTAAACCCACAGTAATAAAAATAAAGATACCAAAACTTAGGTGCTCTGGAAGAAAAAAAAACTTAGCAAGCAATACTGCTAAAACTGACAATAATAATGACTCAAAAAAAATAATACTCGGATGCCTTGATATCCTCTGAGTGCTATATATGAATTCTAGTACCATTTTATTGTTCTCGCTTTTTCTATATCTTTGCCTAAAAGAATATTTAAACCAACAATATATAAATGTTTTTTTATATAAATATATTGTAGAGAGATATAAAAAACGAACTAATTTGTGATTTTTGTGAGTAATTTAGAATTAAGTACCATTCTAGCCAATATTAGAAAAAAAGAAAAACTAAATGTTGGAGATGTGGTGATTGGAGAAATTGTTGTTGTTAAGGATAACATGGTAGTTGTTGAGATTGTTAATGCTGGTAATAAAGTATTATCTCCTGCAGACATGGGAATTATATTTGTTAAAAACATAGACACCAAGTTTGTAGAATCAACTAGCGCTTGTTTTTCTAAAGGCGATATAATTAAAGCAAAGGTTATGGAGGTTGGGCCATACGAGTATAAGCTAGTAACAAACAACCAAGAGCTTGGAGTAATTAGAACAATATGTAAAAAATGTAAAGCGGCAATCGGGGCTTCACCAAATGGGGAAGTAATATGTGATTGCGGAAACACAATAATAAAAAAATTTGCAAAAAATGGTGACTTTTAAAATGGATATAGAACTTATAAATAAAGGCAAGAATGAAATCGAATTTATGATTGCTGATGAAGACTCTTCTTTCTTTGATATGATTGTTGATATTGCTTCAGGAAAGAAAGACGTAGAGTTTGTCTCAAAAAAAGAAGAAGACAATTTAACAGGTAGATTTACTATATATCTTAGAACAAGAGACAAAGCAGCAAAAGACGTTTTACTAGACTGTATAGCTGAAGCAGAAGAAAAGTTTAATGGTATTATCAAAAATCTTGAAAAGGCCGTTGCTAAAAAATGAATAAAAAAAATAAAGCTTCAAAGAAACAACCAAAAAAGAATTTTTGGTATTATCTGGATCCATTTAATTATTTGGACATGGCTTTAGAAAAATGGATTGGTAAGCCAGAGGACTTCTGGAAATCCACTATTTATTGGCTTTGCTATATTTGCCTTGCTTTCTTTTTAGCAATAGCAATCTATGATATTCTGGGATGGATACTTGGAGTGTCTATGCCTATGGCGATTGTATATAGCTCATCAATGGAACCTAATTTACACAGAGGAGATATTGTAATACTTACAAAAGCAAATAATCTAAAACTTGAAGAAATAACAATTAACGAAAATATTACAAACAAAGACCTTAAAGACTTTGCAGAACTTAACTTTTTTAAAAACAAATTTGGTATAGAAGAAATTGAGTATATTAAGATTGGAGACAAAAATATTTCTTTGCTTGAAAGCATAGAAAATAATAATAGTATAATTGTTTATCCATCTAACGTTACTGGAAAAGACATAATACACAGAGCTATAGTTAAAATAAATGCAAAAGACGGAACCTTCCTATTAACAAAGGGAGACAACCACAAGACAAACGTGTATATTGACCAGGATTGTGAACTAGAAATAATAAATAACGAAATTACAATTCAAAAGCCGTGCCTTAATATCTATCCAATAAAGGAAAAAGACCTAAAAGGCAAGAAACTAGGAAAAATACCATATATAGGATATATTAAATTAGTTTTGTTTCAATAATATATGAGGTGGGATTATGATAAAATTAATAATAAAAGACGCAAAAGAATTTTATAAATGTATTGACGCTATCGGCGTATTGATTAACGAAGGACTGTTTACAATAGACAAAGACAAGTTTTATCTTAGAGCAACAGACCCAAGCCAGATAAGCCTTGTGGATTTTGTAATGCCAAAAACTGCATTTGAAGAATTTATCGCAGACATTGGCCCAGAATCAGCAAACAAAGTCTCGTTTGGTATTAATATTAATAATCTTTTGCAGATTCTTGCACACTCAAATGCAGACGATAAATTATCAATTGAAATTAAAGAAGGAAAGCCAAGCATTCAGTTAGAGTTTATTGGTAAATCCAAGAGATCCTTTACTATCCCTTTAATTGACGTCTCAGACCAGCAACACCCACTTCCACAAATACAGTTTGATGTGACTGTGCAGGTCGGTTCTGATCAGTTACTTTCAGGAATCAAGGACGCTGCACTTTTCAGTTCACATATTTCTTTAAAAGTTGGAGACGAAAAGTTTATTTTAGAAACACAAAGCTCTAAAGGAAAGTTCAAGCAAGAAGTTGAAGCAGGAGATATTGTTATCTCTGGAAATAAAGCAAGAGCTATGTTTCCATTAGACTATTTGCAGAACATGATTAAAAATGCCAAAACAACAATAACTTTAAAGCTAAAAGACGATATGCCAATTGAATTAAACTACACAATCGGTAGCGCAGCAATCAGATACTATTTGGCACCAAGAGTAGATAATGAGTAAATCATTATCTATTTTATATCCATGTGATAATAAAGCTTTATATTCTTTCTTATAATTCTTAAAATCATATCTTTTTCTTCAGGCTTTGTTATCTTGTTAAGCATCTTTAAAATCTCAGAATTCATTTTTTGTCTTTCTAAAAGGTCTTTACCATAGACCTCTAAAGAATCAACATAAATTCTTTTAAGTTCTCCATTTAAAGAATAATAATCATCAAAGGCCGCAAGTAACTTTCCTTGAATTCTTATTTTTTCTTTAAGTAATTTTTGCTTTACTGAATTTAGTTCTCTAACAGTTTTAAACTTAGAAACCCTATACTCTTGACTTCTTAGTTCTTGTTTAAGCTCTTTAATTCTGGCTTGCATTTCTTTTAGGTCTTTATTTGAAATTTTTTTTTTAAGCTCTAGACTTCTCTTACTTGAATGTGTGCTTAAAGCTTTTTCTCTAGCTCTTACTAGATGTATCCCTGTTGGTTTAATTGGTTTTAGTGGCATGTTTTATCCTCATAAAAATATATTGGCATTAGATTTATAATAGTTCTTTACTAAAAGTCAATTCTATTTTCCTTGTCTTTCCTTTCTGAGAGATGTTATCTTTTGTTTTTATAAGACCGATTTTTTCTAAAGTATCTAGGTGGCGCCTTACGGTCCTATCTGAGTCTTTTGGAAAAGCAGCATACAGATTTCCACTCTCTATTCCCTCTTTTGGAATTGCATTTAGAATATCTTTTTCAATTGGTTCAATATAATTTAATTTATCACAAAGCTTAACTGCATCAATTAGCTTCTCTGACTCCTGTATTGTTTCCTTGTCAATCTTTAGGTTTCCTTTCTTTTCTGCAGTTTTTGCAGACTTATATAGAATGTCGATTGCAATTCTGGCGTCTCCTCCATTCTTTGCAGCATAGCCAGTAATATAACCGACCATATCTTCAGAAATGGCATTTGGAATAAGCCCGTAAGAAATTCTTTCCTTTAAAATTTCTTTTAATTCCTGAGGAGAATATTTTTTAAACTCTATTTCAGAAAGGAAAAGAGAACTTTTTACTCTTGGGTCAAGTGTTATTACAAATTCTTTGTGGTTTGTTATTAGTATTAAAGCAAAATATTTCATTGATACTTCAATACGCGAGAGATCATAAAGAATGGTTGATATTTCGGATTTTTCTAGCTTATCAACTTCATCAATAACAATTACAGGAATAAAATCAGTTTTACTCATCTCTTCTTTTACTCTTGAAATTAATTCATCAATACCTAGCCCTCTTCTTGGAAGCGGAGAATTATAAAGAGTTAATAGCTTTGAATAAACTGCAAATCTGGTATTATCTTCAATTGCATTAATGTAAATTGATTTTGCTCTTTGTGTAAATTCAGAAAGCTGCCTTATCACAAACTTAGAAATTAAAGTTTTACCTGTTCCTGGAGGCCCAAAGATTAAGACATTTCGTGCTTTTCTGTTCTCAGAGATTGGCCGCAAATTATAACTTAGTTCTTGAATCTCTTTTTCTCTTGCTTTTATGTCTTCAGGCAAATAACTTGAATAAAATACAGACTCATCTTTAAAGATACTGACCTGTGTATCAGACAAATCTTTAACAAATATGTTTCTCTTCAAAGCAATTCCGATTTTTGATATTAATATATTTATTGTAGATAGAGCTATTTAAAAACATTTGTTAGATTTTTTGTAAAAGCTTTAATAGATAAAACAAAATCTTCAAAAACACAAAAAAAACAAGCAACTGGTTAAATAAAGGAAAAAAATCATTAAATATTTAATGAACACAAAAAATAAAGGCTTTTTAAGTCTAGGGGTGCTGTTGTTTTTGCTTGTTTTCTTGTCTATAGCTGGTAATGGCAGAATTGAAAATAACTTAGAGTTTGTAGTAGTTAAATCCCAAAGCACAAAAAAGCATAGCGCAACTATTAATTTTGAAGAAATGGTTAAAAAAGAACTTTCTATGCCAAATAACGACCAGTTAACGCTTAATGCACAAATTAATGCTAAAGTAATAAACTATCTGTCAAACCAAGACGCCCAAACAGAAGAATGGTTTATTCTAAATATAAACACAAATAAAAAACAAAAAATAAATCTTTTAGAACTACAAGAAATAACAAAAACCATAGTCTTAAGACCAATGCCAAATGTTTATATAAAAAGATATACAATAACTAACGGCATAGCTAAAAATAAATATCTTGGCTTTGAACAGAAGACCTCGTATTCTAAAACAACTTTTACTTTCCCTAAAAATTACACAATCGAGGTGATTGTTTATACTTGAATAGAAAAGGGATAATCACTTTAGAACTTATCTTGTGTGTTTTAATAATTATTATTGTACTTGGATTTTTTATTAATATCAATCTTGAGTTTAAAGAAAGACTAGAAAAAAACAGGAATCTAAAAGAAATTATAAAAATTATAAAAACCAATTATTATAATGAAAAAAACTGGGAGAAATATGAATCACAAGGGACAAGCAATAGTACTTGATGTTTTGTTTTTTTCTTTGTGTCTTATCTTTGTTTTATATTTCGAAATTTTATTTTTTGAGAATTATGCCAAAGAACAAATAAATAATCAGAAAGAAATTGATGACTTAAAATCCATTTTATTTATTGATAAGCTTGTTAGTGAGTGTAATTATCTGGCTTTTACAGAAATCAATCATGAAAGCCTGTGCTATCAGAATATCTTGGACTTGAAATTTCTGATGTTTGAAGAAGAACTGAAAAAAGAAAAGATCTGCAGAATTAGAGCAGGTCAAATAACTATTTATCAAAACGAAATAACAGAGATTGAAATGACTATACAAAGAGGGGTGATATTTAATAATGGCTTTAAAGTTCTGGAATTTACAAAATGCAAATAATGGACAAATATTTGTTATTGACGGAATTTTTGCACTAATCTTTGCCTCACTTTTAATAGTAATGGCACAAACACTTAACTCAAGCAGCCTTACAGAAAACAATATTGAATTATTAAAGATGCAAAAAATAAATGACCTTTTAATTACTTCACAATATCTTAAGATTGATAATCTTGAAGCTTTAGAGAATAACTATCTTTTGCTTTTTCCAATAACTTCTGGGTATATTATAATAAATAATAACCGGAAAGAAATAAATTCTTTTAAAACAGAAAAAACAAAGATTCTATCTAATTCCATAAAGTATATTAATAATTCTAATAATAAGATATATATAGAAGTAGGAGTTTATAGTTAAAATGTTTTACATAATTGGAGTGGGGTTAAATCCTAAACAGCTTACTCTTGAAGCAATTGAGTGCATAAAAAAATGCACAGAAGTCTATATTGATAATTACACTAATATTTTCTCACAAGGAGACTTAACAGAACTCGAAAAAATATTAGAAAAAAAAATAATACCATTAAACAGAACAGAACTTGAACAAGAAAAGAAATATCTCAAAGACGAATCTTGCCTTCTAGTTATTGGTAATCCCTTTTCAGCAACCACTCATTTTACATTAATTGAAGAAGCAAACAAGCGAAAAATTAAAACACAGATTATTGCTGGAATTTCTATATTTAATTATAGGGGTGCTTCTGGATTATTTGAGTATAAGTTTGGAAAAACCACAAGCATTGTTTATCCTGAGGGTAACTACAAGCCAACAAGCTTCTATGATTGTATTATTGAAAACCTAAAGAATAATACGCATACACTTTGTCTTCTTGATATTAAGACAGACAAGCAAAAATTTATGACGCTATTTGAGGGGTGCCAGATACTTGAAGAAATTGACAAAGAAAAAGGCGAGAAACTAAAAAACGCAGTATGTGTTGGGCTTTGTGGCATTTCTGGTAAAGACCAAGAGATTATAACTTTTGATTTTTTAGACTATAAAAAAGTCGAAAGCAAAAGCCTTCCACAAAGCTTAATAATCTGTGGAGCATTAAATGATATTGAAAGAGATGGAATAAATGAATACAGACGTTAAAAAATATTGCATTAAGTATAGAGGACTACTAGAAAAAGCATTAACCACAATTAAAATAAATATAGAAAATGATTCTTTCCTTAAAGACATGGCAGACAACTACCTAGAGATGGCAAATAACTATCTTTTGGATGGGAAAGTCTTAGAAGAAAAAGGCGACTTTACAAGGGCCTTAGCGTCTTATTCCTATGCTTATGGCTGGATTGATGCTGGTGTTAGGATTGGTTTATTCTATGGAGTTGATAGAAATTTATTTACGCTTTATAAATAAGGAAAAAGAGAAAACATGAAAGTAATGCTTGAAAAAAATAGCGGCCTTATAAAAGATAATAACCTAAAAAGCCAAATTACTCAGAAAGGCTTTGGATTTAGAAAAGGCCTTGAGATGTACTTAGATCTTTTTGAATGTTTTTATTTTCTAGAAAAGAAGAAAATTATAATTGTTGATAAAAACAACAAGACAATAAGCACAAAAGAACTAGAAAAGACCTGTAATAAAGAAATATCTGACTTCTCTGAAAAATATCTTGTATTTAAGGAATTAACAAACAAAGGGTGTGTGGTAAAAGACGGAAACATCTTTGGATTTGATTTTAGAGTTTATCAAAAATCAAAGGCTGGAGAGCACACGCACACAGAAATGGTTGTGGATGTTTTTAAAAGCACAAAGATTGCAACTAGAGAAATCATAAAATCAGAAAGACTTGCAACAACCATACGTGCTAAGTTTGTTATGGCTATTGTTGATAAAGAAGAAAGAATACAGTTTATAAAAATAGAAAAAATCTAATTAATTACAAGAAACTCTTGCAAAATAATTAACACACTGTGTACTTCTTACTTCCACATCTATTGGTGTTGTTGCTACATACTCGTCAATTTCTATTCTAAAAGAATCGCCTCTATTAAAGGCATTCCCATCAATTATATCTTGATGCTCATTGACAAGATTAGTATCTGCATCAATTAGAATAAGACTAAGGTTTTGATCTGCAGAGAAATTAACCTTTCCTGAATTAACAATAATAAAAGTAAGAGTCTCAGAAAGGCTATTATAGTCACAATTATTAATGGTGATTCCTGCACCAATACATTTTCTATCAATTGCGCTATCTGCATCAGAAGTATTTTTATTTACAAAATTTTGACCCCAAGAAAGAAGAATGCCCACCAGTATTAAAGCTATAACAACTAAAAGTATAGTTGCAATTACTGGTGACACCCCCTTTTTGGAAATCATAATTTTTCAATTCTATTTTGATCTATGAACAACCTTTTATTTCGCTTACTGCTGTTGTTGGACAGGTCTCTGACCTAACATTCACCGTAACTTTTGTTGCAGCTGCTGCTAATGAAGATGCTGTACAAGTTGTTGATATTGATGCTCCAGGAAGTATTGCTGCTGTTGTTGCAGTCGGTATAGTTTGATGATTATTTAATGCATTTGAATCGTCTGTAACATTACAGGATAAATCATCTGCAGCTATGGTATAGGTACTGCTTGTGTTTTTTATCAAAAGTGTTGCAACTTCTGAAGTACTATTCCAATCACAACTTTGTAGTGAAATGGTTGCACCAGCACAACTATCGTTTGTTAAGTTATTTGCTTCATCTAATCCGCCGGTTGTAAAATTTTTACCCCATGCAAGAACTATCGTTACCAATATTACAGCAACTACAACTAAAAGAATTGTTGCAACTATTGGTTCTATTGCTTTCTTCTTAAAATTCATGTTTTTTACCTCTTTTAACTACATTCCAGTTCGCTTACTGCTGTGGTTGGACAAGTAATTGAACGCACGTTTAATTTTACTTTTGTTGCTACTATGTCTGATACTGTAATATCTTCAACTAAACTTGCACCAGGGCCTAAAGCTGTAGTTGAAGAAACATTATCTAAATCTGATTCTGTAACCGTTGAACTGTCTGCTACATTAATGTAAAAACCATTAACATCAAAGGTGTATGTGTCGCTTGTGTTCTTTAATGTGAATACGACTTTGTTTGTATCAGAATTCCAATCACAACTTTCTAAAGACAATGTTGCGCCTTTACAAGCATCGCTTGTTATAGCGCCTGCTTCATTTAAACCACCAGTTGTGAAATTCTTACCCCATGCAAGAACAATGGTGACTAAAATAACTGCAACTACAACCAAAAGAATTGTTGCAACTATTGGTTCTATTGCTTTCTTTTTAAAATTCATTTTATATCCTCCTTAAATATTAAAAATATTAATTATATTATTAATAAAAACATATATAAAGCTTATCTATGGCACCCATAATAGGTGGTTGCTGCTAAAGGGCATATTGTGGACCTTAAAGTCACATTAATCCAAGCCCCAGAATCTTCTGTTAGGGCTGACGTTGTTGGCTCAATATTTGCCATAATTGTCTCTCCCCCCTCTAGACCGTCCCAAGTACCTGAAGACAAGGTTATTTCTTTTTCTATATCCATTGTGCCAGAATCGTTATATATAGAAACTAAAAAAGCATCTGATATATCATAATTATACTGAGAACTGGTGTTTTTTATAGTAAGCACGACATTACCATCATCATTAATTACACAATCAGTAATCTGAATTGTTGCTTTATCACATTTTTGATTAACCAATTCATTTGCTGTATTTACAC